>JAJKIB010000562.1 GCA_021154745.1 Mycobacterium sp. | reverse complement strand
GCCGCGGGCGCTGGTGGCGCAGCGGGCGGCCCCTCCGAGTCGGGCTCAGCCGGGGGCGGCTCAGCGTCGGCCACCTCGGCGGCCTCGACCTCCTCGGGCGAGGGATCCCACGGCGCCGGCGGCTCCGGCTCCACGCCCTCGGCCATCGGGTCGGGCGGCGGCGCTGGGATCTCCTCCGGCGTCTCTCCGCGCAGCTCGGCGAGGAGCTCCGCCGTCACGTAGATCTTCTGCTCGCCCTCGTCGATCACGCATTCGATCTGTTGCGCCGCCTCCGTCCCAACCGTCACCGTGAGCGTGGCGTGGAAGAGGTCGCCCGCGTCCTGGGCCACCTTGCTCTGTAGATCGAGGGACTCGAGATCGGCGTCGACCTCGAGTTCGGCCGATCCGTCCAGGGTGTAGATAGTCAGCTGAGTCATCAACGCCGTCCCTACTTGCTACTGGCGGAGGCCAAGAGCTTGGCTCGTAGCCGCGACCGGTCGTTTGCCGTCACCGGCCCGCTCGATGTCGCAACATCGTCGTCCGAGTCGTCCCCGCCGTGGCTTTTCGCTCCGCTCGCATTCCCCTGGTTTCCGGTCCCGCCGGTGTCGAGCACCTGCAGCAGAGGCTTGCCGCCGCGTTGCACCTTGACACCCACCCGCGTCTTGCGGCTACCCGTATCGGCGTCGACCTCGCAGCGGAAGTGCAGGGCCTGGTCGCTGACCACCTTCGCGGTGGTCCAGTCGAGCCGGTACTGCTCGCCGCCCTCGCCCGTCAGCTGGCCGTGATTGGACGCCATCCGGGCGAGCTCGGCGCTAGTCGCCGGCATGTCGACGCCGAGAAGCTTCGTCCGCCCCTCGACGGTGACGCTCAGCTTCCCGGTGAACGTGTCTCCGGATCGGCGGCGAAGCTTGGCCTGAATCGTCAGGGCTCCGCTCTCGCCGGTCTCGTCGATGTCGCCCGGCTGCACGGCGTCCCAGTCGACCCAGAATGTGCCGCCGTTGTAAGCCAGGCCGGTCCCGGTCTGGCGCCGCGCCCCCTCGAGGATCCGGTCGTAAGCCTGCTTACGGTCATCCGGAGCGAAGATCCACGTGTCGCCCCGGATCTTCCCCGGCACGCCGTTGATCTCGACCTTGTAGTCCTTGCCGTCCATGCCGTGGAACACGGCACCACGCAAGGTCCAGATCACGTTGGCCTTCTTGTTCTCGTACGCGTTCTCCAACCCGTCCTTGAGCCGTTCGACATCCTCGTCCTTGAGACCGGTTCGATTGCGCAGCTCGCGCTTGCTCGTCTCGGCGTAGTCGTACCAGTCGTAGGCAAGCGAAACGACGGTGATCACCGCCCCGACACCGGCGACGGCCTGCCCCGCCTGCTTGAGCCCCTCCTCGGCGGCGGCGCGAGCGGCCTCCTCGAGCGGCTGCAGCGCAGTATGGATGTCGGCCGCACCGTGGCCGATCTCGGCGCCGGTGTGCGCCAGCTCAAGAAACGTCAGCCCGCCCTCGGCGAGTTTCTCGGCGAGTTCGCCTCGCTTCTCCTTGGGGACGGCATCGAACGTCTTACCGAACTGGTTCAGGACCGTCTCGGGGTCCTCCTTCGCCATCTTCGTCAAGATGATCTGGGTGGCGTTGTCGGCGATCATCATCGCCAGGTTGAGGCCAGACGCGACGGCGGTGCCGATCGGCGGGAAGAACGCCGCGATCGACGACGCGACGCCGACCGCCGTCTTCGCAGCCATCAGCCCGAGGGCGGCGTCGGGGAACGCGGCGGCAAAGTTGCGCCGCATGTCCGACTCGGCTTGGGCCTTCGCGAAGTTGACGAGCGTCTCGCACGTGTTGGACACGGCGACGCCGAACGCCGCGAGCGACTGCCCGTACCGCGAGACAGTCGCCCAGACGGCGGTCGTGAGGGCGCCGGACTCAGCCTCGATGTACAGGTCCACCATTTCGTCGGTGCCGGCGGTCTTGGCCCGCCTGACCATCGCGGCCCGCTCGTCCGGCGCCGCCTGTAGATATGGCAGCGCCTTCTGGTACCGGGCGAACTGGATTCTGAGGTTCGCCTTCCAGCTGCCGATGTTCAGCCAGGTCCGGTCGAGGACGGGTTCGACCTTCTGCCAGTGAGCGCCACCGCCGGACTTCGTGAAGAACTCCCCCATGTCCTTGCGGAATTCGCCGAACGCCTCCATCAGCTGGGCCTGCTCCGCGCCGGTCTGCAAGTTGGCGGCGGCGTTGACGAGCGTCTCGTCGGGCTGGGCGCTGCCCTGTGCGGCGACCGCGACCTCGGTGGCGAACAGCAGTCCGGCCCTGACGTTCGGGTCCTCCTTCTGTCGCTCCTTCACGGCGTCCTTGATCTCGCGAATCGCTGTGTAGTACTCCGCGAGGGGACCCGTCCGCTCGAAGTACTCCTTGGCGTCGTCGTACTTCTTGCGCTTCGTCGCGTCCGACGATTTCTTGTTGAGCTCGTTGAGGTCCACGAATAGTTGCAGCAGTTGCCCGTCGGACCGGGGGCACCCCTTGTTGGTGATCAACCAGCCGATGTAGAACTGCCGATACAGCGGATTTCGCGCCGTGACGAGCTCCTCGAGCTTCTTCGGGGTCGAATGCCCGATCAGCGACGACGGATCGATGACTACCCACGGATACTTTCGGACGACGTCATCCCACGCCATGTCATCACCCCCCGCGACCTCCGCGCCCGAGTTCGGCTAACTTGCGCTGCGGAGACCGACAACAGGACAATCGTCCACCCGCCGCGATCGTGTCAATGGCTGGCAGATGACCTGCCTGCATGGGGCAGGGCTCCAGCATGACCTCGATCTGTCGACCCATCGCCCGCCGGGCCCGGATCGACGACGAGCTCAACGGTACGGGCCGTCCGGTCCTCGAGATCGGCAAGGCCAAGCCGCTGCTCGACGAGCCGATGCATTGCGGGTCGCACGGGGCCGGGGTTGGTGTTCGGTCGTACGATTTTGCGGTGCTCGACGCTGGTGATGCGCGGCGGGTCGCCGACCAGTTCGGACTTGGTGATCGGGCGCTGTTGTCCGGCCCGGTGGCCAGGGGCGAGCAGGGTGTGGTGTGGCGGCTCGAGACCGACGCCGCAATTTTCGCGGTGAAGGATGCGTTCGAACCGACCGGTGAACACGCGGCAGCGGCTACGGCGCAGTTCCAAGATGCCGCCGACGCGGCAGGTGTGTTGACGCCGAGCGTGGTTCGCACGGTGAATGGCGACGTGTTCGGCCGTGTCGGCGATGCGCGAGTCCGGGTCTACCGGTGGGTGGATCTACGTGGGCCCGATCTCGTTCTCGATCCGGTCCAGGTCGGAACGATCGTCGCTGCTCTCCATCGGTTGCGGTTCGCCGCGCTGGGCAGGCCTGAGCGGTGGTACAGCGCGCCGGTCGGAGCGCAGGGCTGGGACGAGATCATCGATGCGTTGCAGGATCACGCTGCGCCCTTCGCCGTCCAATTGCGCTCGTTGCGCGAAGAATTGCTTGCTCTGGAGCAGTGGATCGGCGTGCCGAGGGATTTGCAGATGTGCCACCGTGACTTGTGGGCCGACAACGTCCAAGCCACCGGTGAGGGAGCGGTCTGCGTGTTCGACTGGGAGAACTCCGGCCCGGCCGACCCCGGCCAGGAACTCGCCTGCGTGCTCTTCGAGTTCGCCGGCAGCGACGTGTCCCGCGCGCTCACGCTGTACCAGGCATACCGAGACGCCGGCGGACCAGGCCGCGTCGAAGGCCGCGCCGCGTTCTCGATGCTCATCGCGCAGCTCGGACACATCCTCGAACGCCACTGCCGCCTGTGGCTCGACAACATCTCCGACGCCGACCGGGCGCATCGGGAATCAGGTGTCGCCGAGGCAACCGAGCGCCCACCCAGGCGCAGCGTGCTGGAAGCGCTCCTGGATGCCGTGAACTCCCGATGACCGGGCCGTTTGCTCGAGCTGACGGGCGCCGAAGATGACACCGGATGAGACAAGGGTGGTGATCGTCACCGGTGCTTCTCGGGGAATCGGCGCCGGGCTGGTAGCCGCGTACCGGCGGCGTGGCTGGGCTGTCGTGGCCAACGCGCGCGCTGTTGCACCGTCCCGGGACACGGATCTGCTGACCGTGCTGGGCGACGTGACTGAGCCGGCCACCTGCGATCGCATCGTCGCGGCCGCACTGGAGCGCTTCGGACGGGTCGACACGCTGGTGAACAACGCGGGGGTGTTCCTGTCGAAGCCGTTCACCGAGTACACGTCGCAGGACTACCGCCGGGCCGTTGCCTTGAACCTGACCGCGTTTTTCCATCTGACTCAGCGGGTCGTTGCCTGCATGCTGCCGGCGCGGTCGGGGCACATCGTCACAATCACGACAACCCTTGTTGACCGCGCCGATTCCCGGGTGCCGGCGGTGCTCACCGCGTTGACCAAGGGCGGCCTCGCGGCAGCGACTCGGTCGCTGGCAATCGAGTACGCAGGCGATGGGATTCGGGTCAACGCGGTGTCGCCCGGAGTGATTCGAACAGCGACGGACGATCCCGCATCCTATGACGATCTTGCTCAACTACATCCGCTCGGTCGCGTGGGGCGCATCAGCGACGTCGTCGACGGAGTTCTGTATCTGGAGACGGCGCAGTTCATCACTGGCGAGGTACTGCACATCGACGGCGGTCAGATCGCCGGATCTTGAGCCCGAAGTCAGATGCAGCCGGTGGCCTGCGTGCGGTCTTGCCTTGTGGGCGACGGTGCAGTGCCAGGATCGGGCTGGGCTCTTGCGACGCCGCGCCGGAACGTGGAGCGTCAGCCGTACGTCAAGCCGACAGGGGGCCGCGATGGGCATGAGCGAGGGGCGCAACGGTGACGCGAGCGCAACGGCCAGCGTTGCGGCCGTCGACCTGAAGCTCGAGGTGGTGGTCATTCCGGTCTCGGACATCGACCGCGCCAAAAGGTTCTACGGCGGCCTCGGGTGGCGGCTCGATGCCGACTTCTCTTTCGACAACGGCTTCCGAATCGTCCAGTTCACGCCGCCCGGGTCGGGCGCCTCGATCCAGTTCGGCACCGACATGAGCTCGGGTGCGCCGGGCTCGGTCCAGAACCTGTACCTGATCGCCTCCGATATTGAGGCCGCCCGAACAGAGCTGGTCGGGCGAGGTGCCGAGGTGAGCGAGGTGTTCCACCCCGCGAAGCCCGGCGCCCAGTTCGATCGCGACCCGAGTGGTCACCTGGCTGGCGGCTCGCCGGACAGTTACAGCTCCTTCGCCACATTCAGCGACCCGGACGGCAACGGTTGGCTCCTGCAGGAAGTCACGGCCCGCCTTCCCGGTCGCAGCGACCCGGCCGTGACGACGTTCCGGTCCGCGAGCGACCTCGCGAGCGCGATGCGGCGCGCTGCAACCGCGCACGGCGAGCACGAAACGCGCACCGGCAAGGCAGACGCCAACTGGCCCGACTGGTACGCCGATTACATGGTGGCCGAGCAGGCCGGGACGGAGCTGCCGACGTGAACAACCACGATGCGATGGTGTACGGCGGCGACCCATGACACCAGCGCCATCGCCGGCGGTGACCAGCCAGAGCCCGAACTGCTCGGCCGGACTGTCGTCGTGATCGGCGGTAATGCCGCGACCGGACCGCACATCGGCCGGGTTGCGGGCACGTCAAGGTAGCGGCACCCGCTATCCACATCATGACGAACACCGCGCTCTCCGGCCGGCGAGGGGCACGAGGGTGATCTGATGCCATGGTTTCCGGACTTCATCGCTGCCGTCGAGCTGGTGCGCAGGCAGACCCACGCCGCAGCGATCGCTGACCCCGTCATGCAGTACGTCACCGCGCTCAATGCGGGCGACACCTCCGCCCTGGAGACCGCTTGGCCCGGTGATGTAGTGATCTACGACCCGCGTGCCGGAAAGGTCCATGGTCACCGGCGGTTGCGCCGGTTCGTCAACGAGAACAAGTCCTGGCTTGCCGAGCGGGGCGCGCGCATCGACACGGCAGCCGCTACCTGTGCCGGCGGCCGGGCCGTGGTGGAGCTGCTGGCGCACCTGGCCGATGACGGGGGGCGACAAGTGGCGTGGCCAGTGGCGGTTGTTGCCGAATCGCGCGACGACCTCTCGATGGAGTTCCGGACGTATTGCAGCCAATCACCGGTGGACGGACGGCGTCGCGTCCGGCCGCCCATCTTGGCCTCCGGACGGGACCGCCCCTTGGACATCGTCCGCCGCTACCACGCGGCGCTGGCCGCGGGTGATCTTGAGGGGGTAATGAGCACCTTCGCACCTGACGGGTACTTCCGTGAGGCTGTCGGCCCGCCGTTCGTCCACCGCGGCAGCGAGCTCCGGGCGTTCTTCACTCGATGCTTCAGCGCGGGGGGCGGCCTCAGCCTGGAGGCTTGCGTCGTGACCGACGACGGCGCGCGCTGCGCTGTGGAGTACAACTGCATCCGCTGGGGCAGCCGCGACTTGCCGCCTCAGGCCGGCCTCGGAATCTACGAACGCGGCGCGGACGGGCAGCTGACTGCAGTGCGCGTCTACGACGATGTCGAAGCACCCACCGCAATGCCCAATACGACGTGACGGTCCCGCGGATCTGGCTGGTCGAATCCTTCGTCACAGCTAGGAAAGGAGTCACTCGAATGCGTTCTGACATCGTGCCCAACGGCGTGTTCCCCGATTACCAGCTTGCGGACCACACGAGCACCATGCGCAGGCTAAGCGAGCTACAAGGTGACGACCCGATGATCCTCACGCTGGCGCGCGGCCATTATTGCCCCAAGGAGCATCAACAGCATCTGCAGCTCGCGGCGTTCTATCCGCAGATCGCCGTCGGCTATACGCAGGTCGCGACCATCTCGACCGATGACCACCACACCACCCAGGAGTTCCGCGCGTCGGTCGGCGCTCAGTGGCCCTTCCTCTCCGACCCGGACCGCACCGTGCAGCGGGACCTCGATATCCAGGAGTACACCGACTCCGAACATGACCCGATGATCCCGCACACCTTGGTCCTCAAGCCGGGGCTCGTGATCCACAGCATCTACAACGGCTACTGGTTCTGGGGAAGGCCGTCGATCGAGGATCTCCGCCGAGACCTGCGCGCCGTAACCCGAGAGATCCGCCCGGACTGGGATCTGAGCACACCAGGGCTACGTGCGGCGTGGGACGCCGGTGATCTCTCGCAATTCCACGGATGGAGCACGTGGAGTCCCGAACGTGTTTCGGCAGAGCGCCAACGCGCCTCGACGCATCGACCGCCCGGCACCGACGGCACCACAGCAAACTCGCCGAGGTGAGTCCCGCCAGCGGGCACGGACCCGACGCGGACGTGGTTCAAAGCGCTTGTGCTCTGCAGCAGTCGCGGCTGAGAGGCTCGCGGCTCAAGCGCCTCTCCCGAACGACAGCTGGTTGGGTCGCGGGTGTTCGGTGATCGACGCGGTGGCGGTCAGAAGGTCTTGGCCAGGTCGCGGGCGGTGGCTTCGGCGATCTGCCGGGCGCCGTCGCTGTCGCCGGTCAAAGTGGGGTGGTAGCGGATCTCGCGGATGTCGGTGAGCCCGGTCCAGCGCAGCCAGTCGGTGAAATAGCTGGACTGGAAGTCGCTGCCGAACTCGGGCCCGAGGCCGGGTCCCCATACCGCGCTGCTGTAGATGACCGCGACCCGCTTGCCGCGGTCGGCGAGCAGATGGCGGTAGCCTGCTGCCGGATCGACGCTGAACACCCAGCCGGGCTGGCTGATCACGTCGATGAACTGCTTGAGCACGTAGGGAATGCCCGCGTTCCACATCGGCACGCTGAACAGCAGCCGGTCGGCGGCGTCGAAGCGTTCGAACGTGCGCCGCGCCGCGGCCCACGCCGCCGCCTGCGCACCGCGCGGTTCGCCGCCGGCGAACACGGTCATCTTCGCCTCCGCGCCGACGGCGAAGTCGGGCAGCGAACCGTCCCACAGGTCCCAGTGCTGCACCGCCGCATTCGGATGGGTCTGCTGGAACGTTTCGGTGAAAACGGCGCCGATGCGCCGCGATTGGGATGCCGCGCCGCGCGGCGAGGACGAGATGTGCAGCAACCGGTCCATGACGTACCTCCATAATGTGTGCGTGCACGCACAGTACCGGTTGTGTGCGTGCGCACGCAAGCGGTATTCTGCCGGTCGTGCCAACCAAGACAGCAAAGGACGAGACCGGGCCGCGGGCATGGGGCGCGCTGCTGGCCGTGCACGCCGACCTGGTGCCGCTGCTCGACCGGCAGCTACAGCACAGCACCGGGCTACCTCTGGCCTGGTATGACGTACTGCTCGAGCTCAATGCCGCCGAAGACCGCAGGCTGCGCATGGGCGAGCTCGGCGAGCGGGTGGTGTTGTCCCGCACCCGAGTCAGCCGGCTTGTCGACGAACTAGCGCGCGCCGGGCTGGTCACCCGCATCAGCAACCCGACCGACCGGCGCTCGGCCTACGCCGAACTCACCGAGCTCGGCCGGGACCGGCTCCGCGCTGCCGCCCCCGTCTACCTCGCCGGCATCCGCGACCACTTCAGCCGACACCTGACAACCGCGGAGCTCGACGTGCTGGCCACCGCGCTGAGGCGCGTCCATACGGCCCACCAGCAGCGCCCGCCGACCTCCGCCACCGGCCGCAACAACCTTCCCGGCCGAGAACCGCGCGGCAACCGATAAACCATTCGGACCGCCGCGACCGGCGGTGCGATCCGCCGAACGTGCTGACTCATGACGCGGTCCGCAGCTTCGACCACGTCGTCGACGAGTACTTCCGTCGAGCTGCGCCGACGTGTCGCCCGCGCGGTTGCTCCGGTCGGGGGGTCACATGTCCAGGCCCATTCGCGCTGATGCCGCCGCACTTGGATGAGGTCATCGGGGCCAGGCTCGCAGACGGCTACTGGACGACCTTCACCGTCCGGCAGGACGGGCATGTCGTCGGCATCACCTCGGTCCTCTTTGACCCTGCGAAACCCGCTGGCGCGGAGGTCGGCGGGACGCTGCTCGACCCGGCCGTGTGGGGAACGGGCCTCAACACGGAGGTCAAGCGGCTGCTGTGCGCGGTGCTCCTTCGGCACGGCGCCCAGTGGGTTCAGCTGCGCACCGACGAGCGGAACGCACCGTCGGTTGCGGCGATCCGCAAGATAGGCTCGACCGAGCGCGGCATCCGCCCGGAGCATCTCGTTCGCCGGGACGGCACACGGCGGCGCAGCCGCATCTTCCGCATCGCCCCGGCCGAAGCGTCGATGCCGCCATCGTGAGCATGGCTTGCATGCCGAACGCCAAGACGGGCGAGCGGCTGATGTGAAGGGTCGACTCGTCGGCAGCTCAGATCGATCACGGGCAGGTGAGGAAGAGCCGCTTTTCCGTGGCGAGGTGGGCTGCCCAATCGATGCGGCCGGCGCCCGCGAAGCGCAGGTACGCGCGCAACGCTTCGCGCATGGCTTCGACGAACCCGTCGGCGCGGCCGGGTGCGAAGCCGTCCTGCCACCAGACGTTGAGCACCCGCACGGTGGCTTGGTCTCCATCGAGTCGCGGTTCGATCCGCCCCACCAGGCGGTCGGCGAAGATGATCGGTAGCACGTACCAGCCCCAACGGCGCTTGGCCGGCGGGAAGAAACCCTCCCACACGTAGTCGAAGTCGAACAGGTCCGCGAGCAGCCTGGTGTCCCAGAGCAGCGAGTCGAACGGCGCGATGAAGGCGACCGACCGCATCGGTTCCGGCGGCGCCTGCAGCAGCGGGAACTCCTCAGTGACGACGAACCGTTTGCCGCGCATCCCGTCGACTTCGACCGGCACCAGCGCGCCGAGCTCCACCAGCTCTCTGTGCAGCTGCTTGCGCTCCGGCGGGTCCGCGATCCGGGCGAAGGTGCCGCCGGCGCCGCCCGCGCCGAGCAGGCCGTGCGCCCGGTAGCGGGACAGCAGCTTATGCCGGAGCTGTTCACGCCCCGGCACCTCGTGAGCGAGCACCTCGCCCGGAACCAAGCGTTCCAGGATGTCGTAGTAACGCAAATTCCCCTCGCGTCGCGCAAGACCGAGCACCCCCGCGACGATGTAGGCCTCGAGCACCGCGCGCACGGCATTCTCCGGCATCCCGAACCAGTCCTTGGTGGGACCGCTCTCCCGGTCGAAGTCGGACGAGGACAGCGGCCCAGCCACCCTGATCCTGTCCAGCACCCGCTCGGCGACAGCGGCGTTGTCCGCAAGCGCCCCGGAGTGGAACCGCGGCCCCTTTCGGCCCCAATTCACGCGAAACCAAGGGACTTCGTCCATCCGCACCAACGACAGCGCCTTGTTGGTCGTCTCGAAGATCTCGCGACGCTCGTACAGCGCCTCGCACCAGGCAGGCTGATAGTCGGCAACGCGCGCATGCAGCATGAGGTCGTGGTTGCGGCCGGCCACCGCGATCGGGTCGAACTGGAGCGACCCCAACCTCCGCAACACCTCCAGCACTCCGTCCAGACCTCCCCCGACAGACCTCGCCGGGGAAAGGAAGTGCCGCCCGAAAAGAAAGCGACGCGCCGCCTCGGCAGTCACCTTCACCGAAACGACACTAGCCGCGCACATCCAAGCCCACTTACGACCGATGCGCCGCACACACGACTCACGACGCCGCCACCTCGGCTCCGGACTGTTCGGCACTGGACCACCGGCAGCGCCCTCACACGGGACGCCGAACCGCACGGTCAGTCCCAAGGTATGGGTCAATCCTGTTCGTTGATCCAGATCGGCACGCCGGCCGACACCAGGAACGACCAGGCCCGCCCGTCGGTATCGGTCGCGTTGACCCAACCACCTCGGCTCGCGTGAGCGCCGACCGCCTCCATCACCTGCCGCGTGGTCGCCACGTCGAGTCGGATCCGCAACTCCGAACCGTAATGCAGCAGTGCCATCACCGCCTCCTCCGGACTGTCCAGGCCAGGGTAAGTCGCGCCACCCCGACTGGCGCGATCTCGACGCCGACCGGGCACTCCCCCGCTCACGCCGCCAAGCGGACTCGGAGCTGTTTCGGGATCGAGTCGTCGGTCAAGTCGGTGACTGCGACTCGGCTGGCACATGCTTGGTCAGCCGGTGCCCGCTTTGCCAAACAAATCGCAGCGCGAGCGCTTGCCCGCCTTGACCGGTGAGACCATAGCGGAACAGCGCGATGGGTGAGCGGCAGCACCTGGGCGACGACGGCCAGCCATTCCGGTATCGAGCTAGATCGGGTACAACGTGC
>JAJKIB010000561.1 GCA_021154745.1 Mycobacterium sp. | reverse complement strand
CACCACCAGCTTGCCGGAACGGGCCAAGGCCAGCCGCAACTATGACTACCGCTACGTCTGGATACGTGATCAGTGCTATGTCGGCCAAGCCGTCGCTGTCGAGCGCGCCCATCCGCTGCTCGACGACGCGGTCCGCTTTGTCGCCGATCGTCTGCTCGACCACGGCGACCGCCTTGCCCCGGCGTACACGACCACCGGCGACCCGCTGCCCGACCAGCGGCACCTCGACCTGCCCGGCTACCCCGGAGGCGAGGACATCGTCGGCAACTGGGTCAACCAGCAGTTCCAGCTCGACGCGTACGGCGAGGCTTTGCTGCTGTTCGCCGCCGCGGCCCGCCACGATCACATGGACACCCGCCACTGGAACGCCGCCGAAGCCGCCACTCAGGCCATCACCCGGCGCTGGACCGAGCCCGACGCCGGCATCTGGGAGATCGACAACCGGCCCTGGACGCACAGCCGGCTGATCGCCGCGGCCGGGCTGCGCGCCATCGCAGGCGCCGCACCGCCGGGAGCCAAGCCCACCGAGTGGCTGGCGCTGGCCGACCACATCGTCTCCCACACCGCCGCTCACGGCGTGCACCCGGATGGGCACTGGCAACGCGCACCGGAGGTGCCCGCGCTCGACGCCGCGCTGCTGCTGCCCGGGCTGCGCGGTGCCGTACCTGCCGACGACCCCCGCACCGTGGCGACGCTGCACGCCTACCTGCGCGACCTCACTCGGGACGGGTACGCCTACCGGTTCCGCCATGACGATCGGCCACTGTCCGACGCGGAAGGCTCCTTCCTGCTGTGCGGATTTCTCGTCGCACTCAGCCTGCACCAGCAGCAGCAGCCCGTGGAGGCTCGCGCCTGGTACGAACGCACCCGCGCCGCCTGCGGACCGCCGCAGCTGTTCAGCGAGGAATACGACGCCCGTCAACACCAGATGCGCGGCAATCTGCCCCAGGCCTTCGTCCACGCCTTGGCCATCGAGGCCGCCGCGCAGCTATCCCGTTGAAAGGACGACCCGCCACGCACCCGATACACAGCCCGCAGGTGCTGGACCCGGACCGGCCGCTAGCCAACGACCGCGGCGGTTTCAGCACTTCCGACGACGACAAGTCCCGCGCCGAACTGCTCGACAACGCCCTGCACGAGACGTGTGCCGACGCAGAGCAACTATGGGAGCACCTCGACGCTGTCCGGCAGTAGCTGTTCGACAGTCGGCCGTCAGATCCGCGCTCTCCGGGGCCGCATGAGGCGCCAGGACATGCGAACCATCGGATCGGACGACGCGGCATGATCTGACCAGGCCGTCGTCGCCTGACCGACCGCAAGCGCCAGCGAAGCAACCTCCCACTGCCCGAGCGGGACCGCCGTTCGGGGACCGTCGGCACCGGTCGATACCTAAGGTCTGCGTTCCGGCCGAGGAGCCGAAACATCGGGAGTTCTCCCAATGCGCGACCGAATCCTTGATTCGTAGCGTCGTTGCTCGAGGGCACTTTCGCTCCGAATCAAGGAGAGCAGTGATGATGATGCAGCCGCTGGTCATGGCCGTGCTGGTCAGCCAGCACCGGGCCGATCTGATGCGGTCGGCTGAGCAGGCGCGCGCCGTCGCGGACGGGCGGGGCACACCGTCGCCCGCCAAGTCCCGCGGGTTGCGCCGTCGACGTCCGCGCTTCGCGCCCGCAGTTAATGTTCGCCCGCGCGGCGTCGTGTCCGCAAACGCGGCCGATGTCGCTACGGCGACCTGTGCCGCACGAGTCTGACGGCAGATGGGCGTCGCGGCTCGGCACAGCGAGCGATAGCTACCTACCGCCCGCCGGGCCGCGCGCCGGTTGGCGTGCCGGGCTGGGTTCCCCGAGGTAACCCGACAGGCCCGTTGCGGGACTTGACCTGGCGGTCGACGGCGCAGCAAACCCGATCGCGGCGGGGCGCCGCTGGACTCGGCTGGCGTACATGTCCGACGCCGTCGCGGCAGCCGGAAAGCGTGCTCGCCGACCTATCACCTACCGCCGGCTAGATGCCCGCGGTCCCGGCATGTGGGAAAGCAGTCGCTACGGTGAGGGCGACGAGCGTCGGCGAGTGCAGAAGCGATGGGAGACCCGATGACGACGAAGTCCGACTTCTCGGCCGAGGAGTGGCAGCTCATCCTGCAGGCCCCGCCGAGTGCTGGCATGATCGTGGTCACCGCCCAACGCGGGGGGATGTTCCGCGAAACCATCGCTATCGCGAAGGCCTACGCGCAGGCACGCCAGCAGCACGGTGAGAGCGAGCTCTTGGATGAGATCGTAGCGGCTAAACCTGAACGGGATCACACTCACTACCACTCCCCGGACGAACTCAAGCAGCACGGTCTGCAGCACGTGCGCGACTCGGTCGAGGTACTTGAGCGCAAGGCCACGCCGGTTGAGGTGGAGCAGTACCGTCAGTTCATCGTCAACTTGACGCACAAAGTCGCAGCTGCGCACCGGGAGCACGGCCAGGACGTGAGCGAGTCCGAGCAGGCGGCGATCGACGACATTGTGGCCGCGCTGACCACAACTGCCGGTTAGGAATCGTTGACAGGCTCGGTCAGACCTTTCCGGCGCCGCCCTGCTCGCTCACGGCGGGGCAACAGGAAACGGAGGCTCTCCGAGGACCAGCCCGTCGCGCCACCTGACGCGTCGTCATGTGAAGCGAGTCGTATCGGCCTGCGCGGCGGCGATCGACAGGCCGCGAACGGAACGCGGGGAGGCTAGGTGGATAAGTACCCCGTCGTCGTCGGCAGGCCGACTGCGCGCCAGGAGCGGAATCCGCCGATCACATCGCTGCCGCGATGAATCCCCAGTTGCTGTAGAGCGGCTGCGGCCAGGCTTGACGCGTAGCCCTCGTTGCACATGAGGACGGCGTGCATCTCGTAGTCGGCCTGCGGGATCGACGCCTCGCTCGCCGGGTCCAGCCGCCACTCGAGTTCGTTGCGCTCAATGACGAGCGCCCCGGGCACCCGCCCCTCCGCGTTTCTGCTAAGCGTCGGCCGGATGTCGATCAGAACCGCGCCGGCACGCACCGCCTCGTATGCCTCGACTGGGGTCAGGCGATCGAGGCCCACGCGGGCCTGGGCGAGCAACGCGTGGACGCTCAACCGGGCGGGCGCATTCACCGGACCACCTCCTGTTCCGGCGCGTCGCTGAGCGCGGATCGCACCAGGTTCAGGTGGCCACTCTCGTCGTAGGCGTAGTAGTTCATGGCGCGCAGCGGAGGCGAGTAGGCGTGGATGCTTACGGCGGGGCCGACACCGGCGCCGCTGACGTCGTGGATGACACCGGCGGCGAGCGATGTCGCCGACCCGATGTTGCGCACGTAGCGGTGTGGGCGGCCGTTCCCGTGGACGCGCACCTCGCCGAGGGTTCCTTGCACGACCGCGAACGCCGCGGCCGATTCGCCGTGGTCGTGCAGGTCGGTGCCGAGTCCGGGCAGCCAGGAAAGCAGCCAAAGGTCGTAACTGGCGTTCGCGCGCAGCCTGGTCCACCACCGGTCGGATGTTTCGGGCAGCCGCAGTGATGGCGTCCACATTGCAGGTTCTTCCGCGATCGTTTGGACCAGGGCCAGCAGGTCAGAACCCATCGAAGCGTCCGCGGTTGAGACCGCGCGCGGCGGTGTGCTCGGCGCCAAAGCGCTGCTGAACGTATGCCCACAGTTCCAGACGCTGGGCGTTCTTCTCGGCGGGGGTCGGCCGCGCGTTGATCAGCGACCGGCCACGGTCCAGGCCCGCAGCGCGCGCTGGCCACATTGCGAGAGTTCGCAGATCGATCATTGCTTCACCGTGACATTGCTTTGAACATCTTGTCAATCTTACCTACGGACTTAGTAGACTATCCGCTAAAGGCATACACAAGAAAGCGAAGAGACGCGCGATGCGGTACGACGATCTCACTGACGAACTGACCTACCTGCACGCGCGTGCCGCCGGCTGGGTGGAGCGGCGGGCGCGACGCGAAGACCGGTCCCGTCGCGAGGTGTTGAAACTGCTGGGAACGGCCGTTCACGCGCTGGTTGCCGGTGCGCTCGTCGCCCCGTCGGCGGCCGGTGCGACGGGCCGGCACCGCCGGCCGGCATGGACGCCAGCGGAGTTCGGGTCGCCGATCGTGAAGCCGCTGCCCCCGGAATGGTTCATCAACTACGGCAGCAACGCGGAGATGCGCTGGGACGCGGTCGATTTCGGCTACCTGACGCCCGTCGAGCGGTTCTTCGTGCGCGATCACACCGCGACCCCTCTCATCGATGTCGGCAGTTGGCAACTCGAGCTGTTCGGCACTGGGCTGCGTGACCAGCCCACCGCCGACCGGCCGCGCACGCTGACGTATCAGCAACTGCGCCGCTTCCCGAGCCGCACGATCACGACGGCGATCGAGTGCGCCGGCAACGGACGTAGCTTCTTCACGACCCAACAGGGAATGACGGTGCCGGGCACGCCATGGCAGCTGGGTGCGATCGGGGTGGCGCGCTGGACGGGAGTGCCGCTGGCAAGCGTTCTCGAATGGGCCGGTGTAACCCGCAATGCCGTCGACGTCATGCCCGCCGGCCTCGATGCCACGGTCGTTGTCAACGGTGTGGACGACGGGCACGTCCGCCGGCCGTTCCCGATCGCGAAGGCGCTCGACGACGTGCTGCTCGCCTACGAGATGAACGGCGCACCATTGCTGCCCGATCACGGTGCGCCGGTGCGCGTGGTGGTGCCGGGCTGGGTCGGGGTTGCCAACATCAAGTGGGTCGGCCAGATCGAGGTCGCCGACCAGCCGCTCTACTCGCTGTGGAACACCGGCCAGTACCGGCTGGTCGGCCCGGACTACCCGACTGACGCCCCGCCGCTGACCGAGCAGTCGTCAAGAGCGCCTTCGAACTCGCCTGGGACGCCGAGCTACCGGTCGGCAGGCCGGTGATGCTGCAGGGACGGTCGTGGTCCGGGCGCGGCGTAGTCGCGCGGGTGGAGATCAGCACCGACGGCGGGCAACACTGGCGGCAGGCCCAGCTGCACAGCCCGAATCTGCCCGGCGCGTGGGTCCGCTGGCGGTTGCCCTGGCGACCGACCACCGCCGGGCCGCAGCAGCTGCTTGCCCGCGCGACCGACACCGCAAGGCGCATCCAGCCGGAGACCGTGCCGTACAACGCCGGCGGTTATCTGTTCTGGGCCGTCGTGCGGCACCCAGTCACCGTCACCGAGTCGTAGCGCCAGGATGGTGACGTTCCTGCTGACAGCCGGGTTGCTCTACTCGGCAGGCATCGTTCTCGTCCTCGCGTTCCGCCACCGATAACCCTGATCCCGGGGAGGACGCGGCATGTCCCGGCGCACTTCCGGACTTCCTGATCGTCGGTGCACCGAAGGCCGGATGGGCTCTCCGCAGCCCTGCAAATGCCGGTCGATGACTCGGCCAGCGGCGGCTAAAATGCACCTGCTAGTCACGTTAGCCTGGACTGACGGGGGCCTGGAACCTTCGAGCAATTTCACCTCAGCCGTCGGGGGCGGTGAGGTGTGCTTGTGTCCCAGTTGGAGGACAGATGAAGAGCCTTGCCGAATTCGCTATCCGCCGCCGCTGGTTCGTCGTCGCCGGCTGGATCGTACTGATCATCGTGGTGCAGGGCATCGCCCTCGCGATGGGCGGGCCGGCCTACAAGGACACGTTCAGCCTTCCGCACACCGAGACCGCCACCGTGGCGAACCTGCTTAAGCACGCCGGGCTCGACAACCAGAACGGCGTGTCGGGCACCGTCGTCGTCAAGAACACGAACAACGCGCCGTTCACCTCTGCGCCCCCACAACTGCAACCCGCCCTGGTCAAGCTCTGCACGTCCGGCGATCACGTAGCGTTCATCACCACGCCCTGGCAGTCCATCAACTGCGCGAACGCCGGTGCGGTAAGCGCGGGGAGCCCCAAGCTGCTCAATACCGCGCGGGGTTCGAACACCGCCCTGGTCACCATCACCTGGCAAAGCAACCACTATGACCAGACGCTGTTCAGCAACGTGTACGAATCGCTGAAATCGCTGCGCACCTCGTCGCTGCAGGTCGAGTTCACCGGTAACGCCTTCGCCGCAATCGGGCAGAGCACCGGCTCAAGCGGATCTGTCTTCATCGGCTTCTTCGCCGCGCTGATCATCTTGGCGCTGGTCTTCCGCACCGTCGCCGCAACCACGCTACCGCTGGCGAGCGCGGCGGTCGCGCTGCTCGGGGGCCTCGGCGTGATCTACATCCTCAGTCACGCCATCAACGTTTCCAACATCACTCCATACCTGGCCGAACTGATGGTGATCGGCGTCGGCATCGACTACGCACTGTTCATCGTCACGCGGCATCGCCGCAACCTTCGGCGAGGCATGCCCATGCACGAGTCGATCGTCACCGCGATCAACACGTCCGGACGCGCCGTACTGTTCGCCGGAACCACCGTATGTATCGCGATCCTCGGCCTGATCGCACTCGGCGTCAGCTTCTTCAACGGCATGGCAGTGGCCACCGCGCTTGCGGTCGGTTTCACCATGGCCGCGTCGTTGACCCTGCTTCCTGCGTTACTCAGCTTGTTCGGGCTGAAGGTGTTGCCGCGTAAGCAGCGGGCGGCCGTGCGGGCCGGCAACTTCATCAGCGGCCGCCCGCTCGGGTTCTGGGCCCGCTGGTCGGAGTTCGTCGCCCGCCGCCGCGTCCTCGTCGCCGTCGGTTCGGGCGCGCTCATGATCGCTCTCGCGATCCCGTTCTTCGCCATGCAACTGGGCAACAGTGACCAGGGCAGTGACCCGAACGGCTCGACGACCCGTATCGGATACGACCTGGTTAGTAAAGAGTTCGGCGTCGGATACAACTCCGCCCTCGAGGCGGTGGTCCACGGACCCGGCGCGTCGGACCAGGCGTTCTTGCACCGGTTCTCCGACAGGCTTGCGACCGTGCCCGGTGTCGACCGAACCAGCCTGGCGATCGTGCCGCTGACACACAACGTCGCCTTCGTGTCGTTCAAGACGACTACCGCGCCGCAGTCGGAGAAGACCTACCAACTGGTCCGACATCTGCGTACGGACGTGTTCCCGCCGCTGGCCCGTGGTACGGCGAACCACATCTATGCATACGGTGGCACGGCCATCAACGTCGACTTCGCCAAAGTGCTCAGCCGCAAGATGCCGCTGTTCATCGCTGTGGTCGTCGGCCTGTCGTTCATCCTGCTGCTGATTGCGTTCCGCAGCCTGGTCATCCCGCTGACAGCCGCAGTCATGAATCTGTTGGCGGCAGCCGGCGCGTTCGGACTGGTGGTAGCGATCTTCCAGTACGGATGGTTCTCGGACAGCATGGGGGCCGGACCCGGCGCACCGATCGATGCCTGGATCCCGGTGATGTTGTTCGCCATCCTGTTCGGCCTGTCGATGGACTACCAGGTGTTCCTCGTCAGCCGGATGCACGAGGAATGGGTGCACACCAAGAACAACAAGCGAGCCGTCGTCGTCGGGCAGGCCGAGACCGGCGGCATCATCACCGCGGCTGCACTCATCATGATCGCGGTCTTCCTCGGATTCCTGCTCACGCCCGGCCGGCCGATCAAGATCTTCGGTACCGGTCTGGCCGCCGCGGTGTTCCTCGACGCATTCGTGTTGAGAACGATGCTCGTCCCGGCGCTCATGCATATGTTCGGCAACGCCAACTGGTACTTCCCGAAGTGGCTGAACCGGATCACCCCGCGCGTATCCGTCGAACCACCGGACGAGGAGTCGGACTGGATCGACAGCGCGCCGGAGACAGTCAGCGCGCACTAGGCCGGTCGCCGGAACGTGCGCGGCCGGGGCGTTCATCAGTTCCCAGCGAGTCGCGCACGGGAGCATGTGCCGCCGGACTGGCCGGTGCCCCAGCAGATCCACCTCGACCATTTGGTCGATGACCCTTCCGCGGCGCACGGCCTGGTCAGCTCCCTCGGAGCCTGTGCTGGCTGACGTCCCGCGGAGGTAGCGGCAGCACCCTCGGGCCGGGTCCATACCGAGCGTTGAAATTGACTTCTGCGCGGCTGGATGTGGCTGTGAGGATCGGGGCATGTCAGGCGAGGTCGAGCCCAGCACGCCGGCGGCGACCGATTCGGAGAACAGTTCGCTCGCAGAGGTCTCCCGCAGCGTGTTCGTTCTCTGGGCGGGTGTCGCGATGGTGGAGCTGGCCTTCGCCTCGCGCTACGGCTATCACCGGGACGAGTTGTACTTCCTTGCCGCCGGGCGACATCTTGACTGGGCCTACCCGGATCAGGGGCCGGTGACGCCGCTCGTTGCGCGGCTGATGAGCGAGGTCTCGGCCGGATCGTTGACGGTGCTTCGGATTCCATCGGCGTTGGCGGCCGCGGCGGTCGTGGTTCTGACGGCGTTGCTGGCGCGGGAATTCGGTGCCTCGCGGCGCGCCCAGGCACTGGCCGCGGCGTGTTCGGCCGTCTCGAGCATTGTGCTGTTCGAGGGTCACCTGTTGAGCACTTCGACGTTCGACCTGCTGGTGTGGACGCTGCTGAGCTGGCTCGTCGTTTGCGCGGTGCGCACCGGCGAGGATCGGCTGTGGCTGGTGGCCGGGCTGGTGCTCGGTATCGGGCTTTTGAACAAGCCGTTGCCGGCTTTTCTGGCCCTCGGCATGCTTGCCGGCCTGGCGATCAGCGGCCCGCGGCACATGCTGGGCCTCACCAGGAACTACGGCGAGGCGGGAGCGATCGATCGTTACGGCCCGGCTCTTGGCCTGCCGCACGCCT
>JAJKIB010000560.1 GCA_021154745.1 Mycobacterium sp. | reverse complement strand
CGAGGTCCTCGACGAGCAGGTGCGCATGCCAGGCCGCCGGTCCGTCACCGATGCTGATTCCGACGTCCGCGTCGGCGATCGCCTGCGCCGCACCGCGCGACACCACCGCCACGGTGCGGCCGTCCCGTTGCATGCGGTTGACCAGCCTGGCGAGGCTGCTGTCGATAGCACCGTCGAGCGGATGAAGGTCGTCGAAAGCCGACCGCAGTTCATCGAGCGAGTCGGTGTCCAACGAGACCACCTCTGCCCCACCACGTCGGGCTTCCCGCAGCACCGCCGACGCCAACGGGTGGTTGGCGTAACGCACGAGGACTTCACCGCCGGGTCCCTGCCCGTTGGCCGGCACCGGATGCCACCCCGGACCGATTGCGCCGCAGTCGATTTCGCTCTGCGCCCATTGCCACGTCGCCGCACGGTCTTTGTCGGCGACATTGCGGATCCGCCCGACGCGGAGTTCATCGTTGGATAAGGCGCTGGGATCGATGATCACTGTGTTCACCCGGTCCAGCCGGCGCAAAGCCGCGGGCTTCAACGGCAACACACCGTGGCGGTCGGCGAGCCCGCGGCCGAGCGTGGCGGCGAACGCGTCCCGGCTGTTGCGGGCCGCCTTCGGCGCGGCGACGACGGCGGCGGTGGCCGCGGCATCGAGGTTGGCGGTGGCGATACCGATCATTCCGGCACCGACACCCTGGGTAATCCCGCTGCGGTTGGCGTGCCGCTCGACCGGCCACGGCGGCATCGGCCGCGGTCGCTCGGATGCATGTATCCCGTCGTGGCATTCGGCGCGGTCGGCCAACTTCGCTTGGCTGCGCTCCCAGGCGAGTGCTGCTGCCCGCGCCTCGGCGGTACGGGCGAGATGCATACACAGGTCCACCGCGAGCGACGCCGGCGCCTGCGTCAGCGTGTAGGTAACGCTGGTTGCGAAGGCCAGCGCCGCGTCAGCGGCATCGGGTCCGAGGCGCTCCTCCACCAGGCGCCGTAGCCGGGGTTGGTAGTCGACGAGCGTGACAGCCGCGGCCAGGCCCGCAGGAAGGCGCGGCCATAGCAGCAGACGGCCCGCGAGGGTCACCGACAGACCCACGGCGCTGGTCGCCGCGGCGGCCACATTGGCGGCGAGCACGATCGCGTCGACGGGTAGGTCAGCCGGTCGCCGGTTATCGCACGACTCGTCGGCCTGCTCTTCGGCGGCGGCGACGACATCGGACAGATCGGGAAGCGACGCGGCGGCCTGCTCGGTTCGCACGACGACACGCGACAACGGATAGTTCAGCTTCACCCACTGCACGCCGGGCTGCGCCTGCAGTTTCTGCACGACGATCTCGCCAAGGCGGTCATCGGAGTCAGTGAGCCCGCGCACTTCGATCCAGCAGCTGTTTGCGCCCGCCCAACAGCGACGCGAGCGTCGGCCGCCGAGAAACTCAGACGCGACGTCCGCGATCGCCTGGCCGCCGGGCAGTCGTGCTACAGCGCGCATCGGCATAGTCGCCAGGTCGATGCCCACGGCCGTAACTGCCGACGCAGTTTTCACGCTGGTCTCGAGCGCGCGCAGGGGAGCCGATGCTGACGCCCGTACCAGTTGGATCAAATCCACCGTGCTAGCGCTTGGCCGGAGATCGGCGGCTGCGCCCCGTCGACGTGCGCGTAGACGACTTGGCCGCCTTCGTCGTCTTACGAGGGGTCCCGCGCTTGGCGGCAGACGGAGAACTTCGCGATGGCGACGTGTCAGCGACGGAAGCCTTGGCCGGTTTGGATTCGCTTGCTGACCGCTGGTTGAGCTGGTGCACTACCAACGCGGTGCCTCCGATGCCCAACAGGATCGGCCACTCCACCAGACCCGTGGCACCGATCGCGGCAAGGGTCAACGCGGCCGCAGGCGTCGAATTGCTGCCGCTGCTGATCCCGCTCTTGATCCCGGACACCGTGCCCTGCATGCCGCCGATCACTCCATTTACCGCGGCCCCACCGACCGCTCCAGCCGCGGCGGTGGTCGCCTCCGCTGACCGCGTTATGGCGCGCACTGCGCCATGCATGATGTTCACTGTTCAATCCATCCGTACTCTGCGTTAACGCGCTGGATGCCTCCAGTAAGCCGGAAGGGTACCCCCAAAAGGTGAACTCAACCTTGGCCTCATCTGGGACCCCAAAGCCGTTGCGGCGCCGTCGGCTTGGCTTCTTTGGAGCAACCCATCGCCGACCCACCACTGCAAACTGGCAGAACGGCCTCGACCCCAATCCTGTGACCCAGATGGCAGCCGTCTAAGAGAGCGGTTAAGTTACGAGGGTGAGTGTTGAGGTCCGGTGGTCTGAGACCACGCGAGCGGCCGACGCGTCCCAGGCGGCTTACTTCCGCGGAGCCCTCGCCGATGAACGCGAGGACACCACCGCCGGTCTCACCATCGCCCGCGAGCGACTACGCGACTTGATGGATGGAAAGCAGATGCTCGGGCTTCGCGGGATGGCGAGGGCGCGCTTCAAGGTACGCGAGCTGGAAACCAAACAGCGCGAGTTAGACCGCCTTATTGCCGCCCTGGATCGGCGCTTCTCGGCGATGTGGTCGGCTGGCCGTTAGACGGCCATCTGGGCCAACTGCTGCTTTGCGCCTCGCTCAACGAACAGGGGCACGTAGTCGCGAACTGGTCGCCCGTCAAACCGTGCGTGGTTGTGATGAACAACTGTCGCGATCGTCTCCGGAAGCACATCGGGGTAGGACAGTTTGAGACGGTCGACCAGTTGCTCGATCGCAGTCCACTCTTTGGGGTTCACACCGAGAGTTTGCATTGTGCTTACCGACCGGGCAAACCTAGCAATCTTCACAGTGCGGCCGGAAATGTCTGGACTTGCAAGTCCAGTCGCGACTCTCAACGATGTGACCCGTGATCACACGACGCGACTTCGCGCGCACAGTTGGACTCGCCGTCGCCGCGACTTCGGTGGCGAGCTGCACATCTTCGCCTCCGGCGCCGGCCCCTCATACCTCATTCGCATCGCTCAAACAGGTCGACGCAGGGGTGCTGAACATCGGATACGCCGAGTACGGGCCCGCGGATGGTCCGCCGGTGATCCTGCTGCACGGCTGGCCCTATGACATTCACAGCTATGTCGACGTCGCGCCGCTCTTGGCGGCCAAGGGCTACCGCGTGCTTGTCCCCTATCTGCGCGGATACGGCAGTACTCGGTTCCGCTCGGCCGACACCGTGCGCAACGGGCAGCAGGCCGCGCTCGCCCAAGATGTCGTCGCATTCATGGACGCGCTGAAGATTCAACGTGCGGTGCTCGGCGGATTCGACTGGGGCGCAAGGTGTGCCGATATCGTCGCCGCGGTGTGGCCGGAGCGGGTCAAGGCGCTGGTGTCCGTGAGCGGATACCTGATCGTCAATCTCATTGCGAATCAACGCCCGCTGACCCCGCAGGCCGAGCACGGCTGGTGGTACCAGTACTACTTCGCCACCCAGCGCGGAGTCGACGGATACCGTCAGAACACCTACGACTTCAACAAGCTCATCTGGCAGGAAGCCTCGCCGACGTGGAAGTTCGACGATGCCACATACGACCGAACGTCGGCGGCGTTCACCAACCCCGATCACGTCGACATCGTCATCCACAACTACCGTTGGCGGCTCAGCCTGGCGCCGGGCGAACCCCAATACGACGACCTCGATCGGAAGCTGGCCACCAGTCCGCCAATCACCGTGCCCACCATCACCATCGGCAGTGACTTCGACGGGCCAAACAAGGACGGCGCCGCCTACCCGCAAGATGTTCACGGGGCCGTACGCGCATCGCGTCCTCGACGGCATCGGACACAACGTACCGCAGGAGGCCCCGCAGCAGTTCGCGGACGCCGTCATCGCCGCCGACAAGCAGTAACTACGGCACTTGCACTCAGGACAGCGGCGCCAGACCGGTTCGCACGAGATTCATGGCGGTCGCCATGATCTCAGCCAGGTCACCGGTGCACCGGTTGCGGCCCCAGTTCTCCACTGCCACAACGAGAGCGGCGGCGAGGGTGGCGCCCGCCACCTCCGCCACGAGGTCGATGTCGGTCGTATCGCTGTACCGGTGCTTGATGAAGTCGGTGATCACGCCCGCGAACGAGGACTGCACCACCCGGAGATGGCCGGCGATGCGGTCGGCACTGATCAACTCGTTTCGTGCGGTCGCCGCCTGGCGAACCACCTCGAGGTCATGCGGGAAGCTCGCCACGCTCGCCAGAACCGCGTCGAACAGCGACTCGGACGCCGGCCGCTGCGCCAAGGCTTCGGAAAGCCACTCCACCTGAGTTTCGTAGTCCTGGAACAGGACCGCTTCCTTCGTCGGGAAATGCCGGAAGAAGGTGCGCTCGGTAACCCCCGCCTCGCGGGCAAGCTCCGTGACCGTCACGTTCCCGACAAGCACAATCACGCCGTGCTGCGAAGCATGCTCGCCTTCCTCGCCATCAACTCGACCTACCGCGGGCCCTACACCCCAGGCAGCGCAACATGTTTGGCATTCGCGCTGGCGGTCCCCGACGACACCACCGCGATGATGACGAAACTCGAAGGCGGCATCGGCGCGCTGTGCGAGCACTTGCACCAGCTGTTCGTCTCAAACGGCGGTGAGGTCAGGTACCGCGCCAAGGTGGAGAAGATTCTCGTCACGGGCGATCGCGTCACCGGCGTGCTTCTGCTCGACGGATCGGAGATCACCGCGCCGGTGGTCGTGTCCAACCTCTCGCCGGACCACACATTGATCGATCTGGTCGGCGCCGAGCATCTGCCCGCAGACCTGGTGACGCGTCTGAGCGGGCGAGACCACCGGGCGTCGTTCGTCCAGATCCACTTCGCGCTCGACGGCCTGCCAGAATTCGCGCCGCCCTACGACTTCCTCAACGAACCCGGCATGCAAGGCTCCATCGGAATCTTCAATTCGCCCGAAGAACAGCAACGCCAGTGGGACGAGTGCAGGCGAGGCATCGTCCCGGACAATCCGTCGATGGGAATACAGATCCCGTCAGTGCACGACGCCGGCATGGCGCCGCCAGGCAAGCATGCCGCAAGCGCGTTCGCCTACGCGTTCCCAGTGGAGACCGGCCGCGACATGCACGGCCAACTCAAGAACGTGATGGCGGAGAAGGTCATCGACAAGATCACGCGGTTCGCGCCGAACTTCCGCGATATCCAGATACGCCACATCACGTTCGCGCCGTATCACATGCAAACGATGTTCGCCGCCCCGTCCGGTGACTTCTGCCACGGTCTGCTGCATCCGGATCTGATGGGTCCCAACCGTCCCGGCCCGAAAGGGTTTCTCGATATGCCCATCCCGACCGCCGGACTTTACCTTGGCGGCGCGGGATGCCATGGCGGCCCGGGCATCACATTCATTCCCGGCTACAACGCCGGCCATCAGGTACTCGAGGACACTGTCAATTAGCCAACGGACTTCGCGAACCCGCTGACGTCGCGCATGCTCGCCTCGAACACCTCGGGCATGGCGCCTGCGAGCAGCAAGTCGCCACCATGGCATGTGCCAGCCACAATGCGACCGACCGCGGGCACCCCGGCGCGCACCAAACGGCGGTAGTACTCCAGACCCTCGTCGCGCAGCGGGTCGAGTTCGTTCACGGAGATGACGTGCGGTGGCAGCCCGGACAGCTCCTCGTCGGTCGCCATCGCCGCCCAGCAGGTCGCATCGTGGACATGTGAATTCGTTGGATCATAGATTGACCCGATCACCTGGAGTCCCTGGCAATCGATGAAGTAGCCGTCGCACTCCCGAAGCGACGGCAGATCGTCACCCTGCTCAGTCCATCGGTTCGAGATGTATGGGCACTGCGCATAGAAGCCGGCGATCTCGTGTATCCAGCCCTCCCGCTTGGCCTTGTGCGCAGCGGTGAGCGTCAGATTGCCGCCGCCGGATTCGCCCGACACGATCATGTGGGTGACGCGTAGCTCACCGCGGTGTGCGGCCACCCACTGGATCGCCGCGGCGCAGTCGTTCAGCCCGGCCGGATAGGGGTACGGGCCGAGCTTGCCGCTGGAGTTGCGGAACTCGACGCCCACGACGACAAGTCCTGTGGCAGCGAGGTATTCGCGCAAATGCAGGTAGCTTGGGTCGGCGGCGCTGCCGATCGCCATGCCGCCACCATGGAGATGCGCCACGCACGGCAATGCAGCCTCGACGTCGCTGGGCCGGCTGACGTACAAGGTGATGTCATTGCCGTCCTCGCCGGTGATCGTGGTCGTTGTGGTGGTGACCCCATCGACGGCCGGCAGATCCAGCACGAGCATGTCGAAGACCACCGCCATGGCCTCCTCCCGTTCGCTGGCGAAGGCGCGGCGGTCCTCCAGCGGAGAGTCGACCGTCAAAGGCGTCGGCGGCAGCTCACCGTCCATACCGAACTGCGCGAAGACCTTGACCATTCGCGGGTCGGAGCGGGGATCGCTGCCAAGTGTGGAGTCGGGATCTGCGAGACGACCGTAGGGCATGGCGCGACCGTAATCCGGAATCGTACGGTTCGAGGAGCTTTAGCGCAGCGGCTTGGTTGCCGCGTGCAGCGCGACGATGCCGCCGGTGAGGTTGCGCCACCGCACCGCTGACCACCCGGCATCGGCGATCCGGTGTGCCAGCTCGGCCTGGTCCGGCCATGCGCGGATCGACTCGGCGAGATAGACGTACGCGTCCGGGTTCGACGACACCGTGCGAGCGATCCGCGGCAGGGCCTGCATCAGGTACTCCTTGTAGACCGTCGCGAACAACCCGTTCGTCGGCGTGGAGAACTCGCACACCACCAGCCGGCCGCCCGGCCGCGTCACCCGCGCCATCTCACGCAGCCCGGCCGCGTGGTCGACGACGTTGCGCAGCCCGAAGCTGATCGTCACCGCGTCGAACACCGCGTCCGCGAACGGCAGCCGCGTCGCATCGCCTGCCACCTTCGGCACCGGCCTGGCCGCGCCGGCCGCCAGCATGCCGACCGAGAAGTCCGCCGCCACGCACCAGGCCCCCGACGCCGTCAGCTCCGCAGTCGACACCGCTGTACCCGCCGCGAGGTCGAGCACCTTGTCCCCCGGCCCGATGCGCAGCGCCGAGCGCGTCGCCCGCCGCCAGAACCGATCCTGCCCGAGCGAGAGCACGGTGTTGGTCAGGTCGTAGCGGCGTGCGACGGCGTCGAACATCGACGCCACCTCATGTGGGTCTTTGTCCAGCGTCGCGCGGCTCACGACGCCAACCGTAACTGTGAACATGCTTGATTCGGGAATGAGGAGTGCCGCAGCGGGCATTACCTCGGACATGAGCGAAAAAGTTTGGTTCATCACCGGGACGTCACGCGGGTTTGGCAGGGAGTGGGCGATCGCGGCGCTGGAGCGCGGCGACAAGGTCGCGGCCACCGCCCGTGACACCGCGACGCTCGACGATCTCGCCGAGAAGTACGGCGACGCGCTGCTGCCGATCCGGCTCGACGTCACCGACCGCGAGGCCGACTTCGCCGCCGTCAAGCAGGCGCACGACCACTTCGGGCGCCTGGACATCGTCGTCAACAACGCCGGCTACGGTCACTTTGGCTTCATCGAGGAGTTGACCGAGGCCGAAGCGCGCGCCCAGATCGAGACCAACGTGTTCGGCGCGCTGTGGGTGACGCAGGCCGCGCTGCCGTTCCTGCGGGCACAGCGCAGCGGCCACATCATCCAGGTGTCGTCGATCGGCGGCATCACCGCGTTCCAGAACGTCGGCATCTACCACGCGTCGAAGTGGGCGCTCGAGGGCTTCTCGCAGGCGCTGGCGCAGGAGGTCGCGCCGTTCGGCATCCACGTCACACTGATCGAGCCCGGTGGGTTCTCCACCGACTGGGCCGGGTCGTCGTCGAAGCGGTCGACGCCGCTGCCCGCCTACAAAGAGGTGCACGAGGAAGCCGAGCGAGTCCGCAGCCAGCGGACCGCGAAGCCGGGCGATCCGCAGGCGTCGGCCCGCGCGCTGCTGAAGATCGTCGACGCTCCCGAGCCGCCGCTTCGGGTGTTCTTCGGGGAGCTGCCGCTGCAGCTGGCCAAGGCGGATTACGAGAACCGGCTCAAGACGTGGGAGGAGTGGCAGCCGGTGTCGATCGAGGCGCAGGGCTAGGTTCCCCTGCACGAGCAGACGTGAAAACCCCCAAAATTGCCACATTTCGGGGGTTTTCGCGTCTGCTCGCCGGAGAGAGTCAGGCGGCGCGCAGCCGGCGCTGGCCGATGACGTCCTCGTAGTGGCCGAGTAGCTCATCGCAGATCGCCGGCCACGTGCGCCCCAGCACGCTGCGTCGCGCGGCGACCGAGTACCGCTGGCGTTCAGCGATCAGGTGGTCGACAGACTCGGCCAGCTTGGCGGTGAATTCGTCGACCGACAACAGCAGCCCGGTGCGGTAGGGCGCCACCAGGTCGCGCGGTCCTCCCATGTTCGGGGCGATCACAGGCAGGCCCGACGCCATCGCCTCCTGCACCGCCTGGCAGAACGTCTCGTGCTCGCCGGGGTGGACGAAGACATCCATGCTGGCATACGCCGCGGCGAGTTCACCGCCGTACAGCGCGCCCGTGAAAACCGCTGAGGGCAGCACAGTTTCGAGCTTCCCGCGGTCGACGCCGTCGCCGACGACCACCAACTGAAGGTCGTCGCGTCCGCCCAGCGCCGCCAGCCGCTCGACGTGCTTCTCCGGCGCGAGCCGACCCACGAAGCCGACGATCGGCTTGCCGTCCGGCGACCATTTGTTCCGAAGGCTTTCGTCGCGTGCCGACGGCGCGAAACCGGTGATGTCGACACCGCGGGCCCACTTGTACACCCGCGGGATACGTTGTGCAACAAGATCTTCCATGGCCGAAGTGGACGGCGCCAGCGTCCGGTCGGCGCGCTTGTGTAGGTGCCGGTTCCACGACCACGCAGCCCTCGCCGCGATACCGATGCCGTAGCTCTTCGCGAAACCGGGACGGTATGTTTGGAACACGGCCACCGTCGGCACCCCGAGAAAGCGCGCGGCGTGCACCCCGCCGTAGCCGAGCAACGCAGGTGACGCCAAATGCACGACATCCGGGTCGAATCCACGCAGCACGCTGACCATCCGGGGCCGTGGCACCCCGAGTGGCAGCGAGGTGACCTTGGGAAACATCCGCGACGGCACTCGATGGACCCGGATGCCGTCGTGCACCTTGTCGGCAGGCGGCTCGCCACGCGGGCTGTCCGGGGCGATGATGAGGGCCTCGTGGCCGGTGCGGCGGAGATGCTCGATCACCCGAAGCACCGAGTTGGTGACGCCGTTGACATTCGGGAGGAAGGACTCTGCGACGATCGCAACGCGCACGCCAAGAGGGTCCCATCAGCGGCTGTCGTCAAGGTTGCAACACGGCATACGACACGCAAACCTGGTGCCAATGATCGGCGGGTCCGCCGACCGGGATTCGCGTATCGTGCGGACAAAGAAGGGCGGTTGACATGCGGGTTTCGCGGGCCATGGGGATGATCACGATCGCCCTGCTGTTGGCTGCCGTCGGATGCACCAAACAGGTCACGGGCACCGCCGCGTCTGATTCAAACAAGCCGCCGTTATCAATAAGCAAGGACGGCTACGGCATCGTCGCCGGTTTCGCCGACGCTCCCGCGAAGATCGAGATCTACACGGAACCGCAGTGCAATCACTGCGCGGATCTGCAGGCCGACTTCGGCGACCAACTCGCCTACTACATCGCCGTCGGACAACTCGAGGTCACCTACCGCCCAATGACGTTCCTGGACGACAAGAGCGGCGGCTATTCGGGGCAGGTGAGCAACGCGCTGTTCCTGGCCACCGAGAAGACGGGTTCGCCTGAGGTCCATGCGACCGGTACCGAGTTCCAGCGGTTTGTTGAACATGTGTGGGCAAACCAGCGTCCCGGCGGTGCCCCGCCCACCCCAGATGAATTGCAGGACATGGCGAAGAAGGCGGGCATGCCCGACGCCGTCGCGCAGAACATCAAGGGCGGCGGGTCCGCGGTCAACACCAAAGCCATGGACGATGCGAACTTCGAGTTTCTCTACGAGATCGACAACGCAGCAATGGGCACACCGACGGTGTACGACCTCGCCAAGGGCGAGAAGCTTGACATCTACGACAACGACTGGCTCAACAAGCTCATTCAATCCTGAACTGCTGCAGTGGTTTGGCCGTTATCCGCCTTTCGGTCAACGACACCCCGAACAGCGCAGCACCGGCGATCAGCCAGCCCACCACCGCGATCGAACCTGCCGGGATGATTGCCAGCGACGCGTTACGGTCCTGCACGCGAACCAGATCCGGGTTGTTCTTGTCGTACTCGACGTAGATCCGCATACCGGTGTCGAGCTCGGAGGGGTACAGCACCCCGAGTTCGGGGCGGTACGTGATGCGGTCGGGAGTGACGAATTCGATCGTCGAGCGGCGTGGGCCTGCGCTCAGCACATTCGCTTCTGCGACGCCCATATGGCGCTCGATCTGCCGGTCGTTTCGCCATGCCCCGAACACGAGCAGCGCCGACTGCAGGGTCACCAGACACGCGGCGATGATGATGCCGATGCGGATCCGGCGGAAGACCAGTTGCGACCGGGTCTCGTTCGGATCCCTAGACAGGCGCGGAATCAGACTGCGCCACAACGCAATCAGTCGCGTCACAGAGCCGCCTTGATCGACGCATGCAGCGCCCGCAGCGACGACCGGTCGGCCTTCACCTCCAGGACCCGCATTCCCTCAAACGGCTCGCCCAGCGCACCGGCGAGTTGGTCGGCCTCGATCTGTCGGCTCTCGACGTGGTATGCGCGGCACAGCGCGCCGACATCGACGTCGTGTGGCGTGCCGAAAATCCGCGACGACACATCGGAGAACCTCGGGTCGCCCTGCTCGAGCAGTTCGAAGATGCCGCCGCCGTTGTCGTTGGACACCACGATCGTCAGGTTGCGCGGCGACGGCTCCGTCGGCCCGATGAGCAGGCCCGAGCTGTCGTGCACGAACGTCAGGTCTCCGATCAACGCGATCGTCCGTGCAGGCCCGATGTCGCCGGCCGAGCGGCTCCGGTCGTGCGCCAGCGCCGCGCCGATCGCCGTCGACACCGTGCCGTCGATGCCGGCCACGCCGCGGTTCGAACGCACCTTGATGCCGTGCGCGTTCAGTCCGACCAGTGCCGCGTCGCGCACCGGGTTCGACGCGCCGAGCACCAGCTGATCCCCCGGCCTCAGGGCGTCGGCCACGGCCGCCGCGACGTGCAGCCCGGTTTTCAGTGGGTGTGCCTTGAGCTGGCCGCGAACCGCCTCGATCGCGTGCCGGTTCACCTCGGCGCAGCGCTTGAGCCAGTTGGCGTTCGGCTCGCCGGTGGTCACCGCACGGGTGCCCGTGGCTTGCGAATTCCCCGACACGTCGGGCCAGCGTGGCCCGGTGGTCAGCGCATACACCGGCACGGACGGGTCGGCCAGCAGAGTCGACACCGGCCGGTGCAGCGTCGGGCGGCCCAGCATGATCACCTGCTGCGGGTGAATCAGGCGCAGCGCGAATGGGTGCAGCGGGTTCTCGGCGGGCGGCGCGGTCGGCTCGGCGACCGTCGGCAGCTGGGCAAGATTGGGATGCACACCCGCGCCGTGCCCGGCGATGACGACGGTGTCCGGTGTGAGATCGATATCCAGCGGCTGATCGAACGTAACCGGCGGCGTGTAGGTCCACGGCCTACCGTCGGGCCGGCCCTCCGGTGCGTAGGGGCCGGTTGCCCTGCTGTCTTCGGCGTCGGGGACCAGCGGTTCACGCAGCGGAATGTCGAACTGCACCGGTCCGGCGTTTGCAGTGCGAGATCCCATGGCGGCCGCCAGAACTCGGCATGTCGCCGAGCGCCACTGCGCGTTCAACGAGTCCATCCGCTCGGGTGAGTCTTCCGCTAGACCGAGGCTGATGTTGGCGCGCACCTGCGTGCCGAAGTAGCCGAGCTGCTCCATCGTCTGATTGGCTCCGGTGCCGAGCAGTTCGTAGGGCCGGTTGGCGCCCAGCACGATCAGCGGCACCCGCGCGTAGTTGGCCTCCACGACCGCCGGTCCGAGGTTCGCGACCGCGGTGCCCGACGTCATCGCCACACACACCGGGGCCCGCTCAGCGACCGCGAGCCCGATCGCCAGGTAACCCGCGGTGCGCTCGTCGATGCGGACGTGCAGCCGGACGCGGCCGGCACGGTCGGCGTCGTGCAACGCAAACGCCAGCGGCGCATTGCGCGACCCCGGGCACAGCACCACATCCCGCACGCCGCCACGAATCAATTCGTCGACGACCACGCGGGCCTGCGCCGTCGATGGGTTCACCACTACAGCGTGTCACACGGCGTCAGTGCGCCTCTGGACGCTCGTGCTCACGGGCCAACCGCTCGAGTTCTGCCGCCTCCGCCTGGGCAATCCTCGTCTCGCCCTCGACGTCGACGGTCTTGGCCAGGATCCAGTACAGGATTCCGGCGACCGGAAGGCCGACGAACATCGAGAGGTCAGCCCCGTCGAGCTTGGCCGCCACAAACCCGGTGTACTTGCTGGTGGACAGGAACGGAAGCATCGCCGCAAAACCCACGAGATAGGACGTGATGCCGCGCCAACCCCACCGTCCGTACATGCCACGCGGGTTGAATATCTCGGCGATGGCGTAGTGCCCGCGTCGCACGATGTAGTAGTCGACGAGGTTGACCGCGGTCCACGGGACGAACAGGTAGAGCACCAGCAGCAGGAAGTCCTCGAAGTTGGTGAGGAAGTTCTCGCCGATGAGCAACGCCGGGATCAGGGAGAGCACCGCGGTGAAGGTGATGGTGAGGATCCGCACCATGGCCGTCGGCTTGACCTTCTTGAACGAGTCGATCGCGCTGAGCAAAGTGAGCGATCCGCCGTACATGTTCAAGGCGGTTACCGAAATGAGGCCGAGCGTGGAGAAGATGAGGGCAATGGCCCCGAAGCCTGAGAACACCTGATTACCAGCCGCCTCCAACGACGCGATCGTGTCGAACTCGGCGCCTGCCCATGCAGCCAGCGCCGCACCCAGGCACATCAGCCAGATCGCGCCGAGCGCAGAACCCCAGTACGTCCAGAGGAACGTCCAGCGGACAGTGACCGTCGGGGGAAGGTAGCGGGAGTAATCGGAAACGTAGATGGCCCAGCTGATCTGGTAGCCGGCGACCGCACCGAACTGGATGAGGAACGGAGTCCATTTGAAGTCGCCGAGGTCGAAGGATCCCGCCGGAAAGTTCAGCGTGCAGACCCCGATCGTCAGCAGCCCGAAGATGACGAGGAACCCCGCGGTCAGCCACCGCTCGACTCCGTGGATGAGGTCGTAGCCCACCAAGGCCACGATCGCGGCAACCACTGTGGCGACGACGATCCACATCTTGCTGGGGCCGTGAACTGTCGAGCTCAGCGCGTCGCCGGCAAGGATGGTGTTGAAGATGTTGAAGCCGGCGTATTGCAGGTATGCGAACGCCCAAACGAGCAATGCCCCCACATATCCGAACTGTGGGCGTGACTGGATCATCTGCGGCAGCCCGAGCTGCGGTCCTTGCGCCGAGTGGAAAGCCATGAAAAACGTGCCGAACACGACTCCCCCGACAATCGCCAGGATCGACCAGATCAGGTTGCCGCCGCCCGTCACCGAGAACGTGCCGACCGCCAGCGTCGCGATCTGGGCGTTGCTCATGAACCACAGCGGGCCCTGATTCCATACCCTGCCGTGCCGTTCGTTCAGTGGCACATAGTCGATCGAGCGCACCTCGACCCCGGCAATGCGTCCAGAGGGGGCGGGCGACGTTTCAGCGGACATGCGGACCTCCTTACCCGGTATTTAGCTGGTCGAACCGTCGAAACGGGCTAGTGGCGCTTGAGGGTTTCCCAGTCGTGCTCGGCCTCCAGTTTGCCGATCGCCTGCGCGGTGCGTTCTCGCAGTAGCAGTGTCATGCCGATGCCGATCACCACAGCGACCACGAGCGCGATCCACGAGAATCTGGACAGCCACCGCTCGGCGGCCAGACCCGCGTAATAGACGACGGCGGTGGTACCGCCCGCCCACAGCAACCCACCGCTGGCGTTGGCAGCTAGGAAGTGCCGATAGCGCATCTTCAATGCACCGGCCAGCGGCCCGGCAAGAATGCGTAGCAGCGCGACGAAGCGCCCGAAGAACACCGCCCAGACACCCCACCTGGCGAACAGTTGCTTGGCCAGTGCCACATGGCCGGGGCCGAAGTGCTTCGGGAAGCGGTTGCCCAACCGCTCGAAGAGCGACATGCCGAACCGGCGGCCCACGGAATACCCGATGGTGTCACCGATGATGGCTCCGAGAGTCGCGGCCGCGCCGACGCCTACGGGGTTGATGTCGAGTGTGTGGCGGGACGCGAGCAGGGCGGCGCTGACGAGTGCGATCTCGCCCGGCAAAGGAATGCCGAGGCTCTCCATGCCGATGATGGCCCCGACCACGAGATAGACGGCAAACGGCGGGATCGTCTGCAGCAAGGAGTCCACGTCCACGCCGCTAACCATGCCATTCGGCGGCCGAAAACTGTTGACCTCAGGTCGCGTCGGCGAAGAATTTCAATGCCGCGGCGTTGACGACCTGCGGCCGTTCAATGAATCCGAGGTGCCCGGTGTGGGGAATCTCGAGGTAGCGGCTGCTGGGGATGGCGTCGGCGACCTCTTTGCTGAGGTGCGCGGGCAGCACCACGTCGTCTTGGAAGCCGATGACGAGCACTGGGGCGGTGATGCTTCGGTAAGCCGCCAGCCGGTTGCCCTCCGGCGCGATGCTCAGCTGGGCCTTCAGCCCGGGCGTGGACTTGGTCGGCCACATGGTGAACATGTCGATCCAGTCCCGCACAGCGACGTCGTCGTTCAGGGTCTTCGGCGAAAAGCTCTCCAGCAGGCGCACTTTCGCGTCATACGACGCTGGCAGCTCAAGGCCGGATTCGGCCAGCTCGAGCTCGGCACCGCGGAAAAACTCGCGGGTGCGGTCGTGGCGGCCGCGGGTGGCCATCAGCACCGCCGACCTGACCAGTTCGGGCCTGGCCACCATCAGCTCTTGCGCGATGAACGCGCCCATCGAGACGCCCACGATGTGCACCGGCGCCAGGTCGAGTTTCTCGATCAGCGCGGCCGTGTCGGCGACCATCATGTCGGTCGTGAAGTCGTCGGCCTTCTCCGTCGCACCGATGCCGCGGTTGTCGAACGTTACGCAGCGATGGCCCGCCCGCACGAACTCCGGCACCTGGTGCAGGTGCCAGGTGCGGCCCGCGCCGCCGCGGCCCGCAATGAACAGCACCGGGTCGCCTCTGCCGCGGTCGTCGTAGGCCAGATTCACGCCGACGACGCTACTTGAATGCGATTTCGGCGCGGCTACGGACCATGAGCGGGCGTTAGCGCGCCGAAATCGCTGGAGTCTCGAGTATGGAACGGGATTGAGGTTGTCGACGTCCATCTGATGTGCTCGACGACTACCTGCGCCGACACGACGGCGTGATTACGCTCGCCCAAGCTCGACGCGCCGGGTTGAGCCTCAAGGCCGTGCAGCGACGGATCGCCGCCGGCCACTGGATTCGATGCAGCCGCGGGGTCTACTTCGTCAACGATCGACCGTTCACCGACGCCGCACGGATCCGAGCTGCCGTGTGGGGCTACGGCGAACGCGCTGCGGCGAGCGGTCTCACCGCAGCATGGTGGCACGGTCTCACGAAGTTCGCCCCCGATGTCGTCGAGGTGACCGCGCCTCGAAACAGCCACGGTCGCAGCCGCCAAGGGTGCCTGTTGCGACGTCGAGACTTGGAACCCTCGGATGTCGTCGTGCACTGCGGGATCCGTGTGACTGCACTTGCGCTCACGGTGATCGAAGCGGCAGTTAAGGAACGTGGCGGCGCCAAGTTGATGGATTCGGCGTTGCAGCGCCGCCTTGGTCTGCGAGAACTGTGGCGTGCACACCTCCGCAACAAGGGCCGGTACGGGTCGCCCCAGGCGCGGCGGCTGTTGCAGGCAGCATCTGATGGTGCCCGTTCAGAGGCCGAGCGCTTGCTCGTGAAACTGCTGCGGGAGGCCGGCATTACGGGATGGCGCACGAACTACCCGATCGGCCCATACAAGGTAGACGTCGCGTTCCCGGCATCGAAGATCGTCATCGAGGTCGATGGCTGGGCTTTCCACAGTGATCAGGAAGTCTTCCAGAACGATCGAAAGCGCCAGAACTACCTCGCTCTGATGGGTTGGCAGGTGCTGCGGTTCACGTGGTTGGACCTCGTCGAGTACCCGGAACGGGTCATCGCCGAAGTCCGCGCGGCGATTTCGGCGCGGTTAAGGACTCTGAGCGGGCGTTAGCGCGCCGAAGTCGCTTGGAGCGGACTGCGCGCAGCGCCTGGTCCCACAGCAGCAGCGTCGACGGAACGAGCTGGCCGGCCTTGACGGTCTCCTTGCTGAGCATCGCCGTCGCGGTCGCCTTCGTTGCGGCCGACGCCTTCGACAGGTGGCCGGAGTCGAACGGCGGCTGCGGGTCGTATTCGATCGTGAGCTGGATAGCCTTGGCGCGGGCCTCGCCAGCGATCTCGCCAGCCAGCCACATGCCGAGATCGATGCCCGCCGAAACACCTGCGCACGTTACGATGCTGTTTGGTGTCGCCTTTGCGACTACGATCCGCTCGTCGCCGACCGGCGTGACACCGAAAGTCTTCAACATCGGCACCGCCATCCAGTGCGACGTGGCCCGCTTGCCCTTGAGCAGCCCAGCCGCGGCCAGGATCACCGAGCCAGAGCACACCGACGCCGTCCACGTCGCGGTCTGATGTGCCCGTCGCACCCAATCGAGCAGCTTCTCGTCACGAGCGTGTTCGAACGTCGTTATGCCGCCGGGCACCAAAAGGATGTCGGGTGACGGCGTCTCGTCGAACGAGTGCGTGGCGCCGATAAGCAGCACACCGGAATCGGCGGCGACGGGCCCCGGCTCGTGCCAGACAAACCGCACCTCCGCATCGGGCAGATTGCGCAGCACGTCGTAGGGCCCGATGAAGTCCAGGGCGGTGAAGCCGGGATAGACCACGATTGCGATCTGCGTCATTGCCATCTCCTTTGGTTAGGCGAATGTCTTGCGGTACTGGTCGGGCGAAATGCCAAGCCGTCGAACGAAATTGCGTCGCAGCGTTTCAGCCGTGCCGAAGCCGCAGCGGGCCGCGATCACCGTAACCGTGTCGTCGGTCTCCTCGAGCTGGCGGCGGGCGGCCTCGGTGCGGATGCGCTCGACGTAGGCGCCGGGTGCCTCGCCGACCTCGTCGGTGAACACGCGGGTGAAGTGGCGTGGGCTCATCGCGGCGCGACGGGCTAACTCCGGGATGCTATGTGCACCACCGGGTTCGGACTCGATCGCCTCCTGTACGTCGCGGATCGGCGCCCGCTTGGCGCGTGGCATCCACACCGGCGCGGCGAACTGCGTCTGTCCGCCGGGCCGCCGCAGGTAGAGCACCAGCCAGCGAGCGACGGTCTGCGCGATTCCGGTGCCGTAGTCGTCCTCGACCAGCGACAGTGCCAGGTCGATGCCGGCGGTGACGCCCGCAGATGTCCAGACCTTCTCGGAGCTGCGCACGAAGATCGGCTCGGGATCGACTGTGATGGAGGAAAATTCGCGTGCCATTTGTCCGGCGAAGGCCCAGTGCGTGGTCGCGACGCAGCCGTCGATCAATCCGGCCGACGCGGCCAGGAATGACCCGGTGCAGACGCTGACGACGCGACGGGTGTGCTCGGCCGCGATCTGTATCCAGCCGACGGTGTCTGCGTTGCTTCGCGCCTGGTCGACCCCTATGCCGCCGGGCAGCACCAGGGTGTCGATGGGTTCGCGCGGATCGGGCAGGGGTTGGGCGACGAGCGCGAGACCGGTAAGGGTGGTGGCTGGTTCGCCGTTGCGTGAGACCACCGTGACGGAGTAGCCCTCGTCGACGCGTCCCTGGCTGGCCAGGTAGATGGTTGCGGCGGTGAACACCTCGAACGGGCCGACCAGGTCGAGCGCCTGGACGCCCGGGTAGCCGAGTACCACCACCGATCGCACGACTCCAGTGTCGGCGACCGCCGCCATGGCGTCTAGGCCATGACCCCCACAAATCAGGACATCAGCTGGTGGCAGGCCTTAATGCGGTCGATCCACCACTGCCTGCGCTCGGGCGGGGCTGCCAGCGCCGCCAGCCTCGCCGGGTCGGGCGTCACCGGAGCGACCGGTAGGCAGCCGTCGACCGGCGCAACAGGTTCGGCAACGTCGTCGATCAAAAGCGCACCGGTGCCGAGGCCACACGCGTGATCCAAGCGCGACAGCGCGGCGGCCGCCTGCAGCCCCGTCGCGATGCCGACCGCCGAGTCCAGTGCACTCGACACCACGATCGGAATCTCGATCTGCTCGGCGATCGCGAGCAGCGCCGAGATGCCGCCAAGGGGGGCGACCTTGAGCACCGCGACATCGGCAGCGTCGGCGCGCACCACGCGCAGCGGGTCGTCGGCTTTGCGGATGCTCTCGTCAGCGGCGATCGGGACGTCGACGCGACGACGCACTTCGGCCAGCTCCTCGACGGTCTTGCACGGTTGCTCGATGTACTCGAGCGGCCCGGTGGCGGTCAACGCCTCCGCGGCGGCTACCGCTTCGTCGACGGTCCAGCCACCATTGGCGTCGACCCTGACCGTCGGGATGAGCGTGCGTACCACTTCGACTCGGTCGATGTCGTCGGCCAGCGTCTGTCCCGGCTCGGCGACCTTGACCTTCGCGGTGCGCACACCCGGAAACCGGGCCAGCACTTTGGGCGTTTCCAACGCCGGTATCGCCGGCACGGTCGCGTTGATCGGGATGCGGTCGCGAAGCGGCGACGGCGGTTCACGGTAGGCCGCCTCGATGCCGGAGGCCAGCCACGCCGCGGCCTCCAGCGGCCCGTACTCGAGGAACGCGCCGAACTCGCCCCAGCCCGCCGGCCCGTCGATCAGTGCGACCTCGCGAACCATGATGCCGCGGAATCGAACTCGCATCGGCAGCGCGACGACGTGCAGGCGGTCGAGGATGTCGTCGAGCGGCGGGATCACGTGCCCAGGTTAGACCGTCGCGCGGTCGCGGCCCTCCCAGAATGGCTTGCGCAGGTCCTTCTTCAGGATCTTGCCCGTCGGGTTGCGCGGTAACTCGTCCTTGATGTCGACGGTCTTCGGGCACTTGTAGGCGGCCAGGTGCTCGCGGCAGAACGCGATGAGATCCTGCTCTGACGCCTCACCTTCTAGTGAGACAACGGCTTTCACCACCTCGCCCCACTTCTCGTCCGGCACGCCGATGACCGCGACCTCGGCCACCGCGGGGTGTTCGGCCAGCACCCGTTCCACCTCGATCGAGTAGATGTTCTCCCCGCCGGAGATGATCATGTCCTTGAGCCGGTCCTCGACGAAGATGTAGCCGCCATCGCCGACGCGGCCGATGTCGCCGGTGCGGAACCAGCCGTCCTCGGTGACCGCCTCGGCCGTCGCCTCCGGCTTGTTGTGGTAACCCTTCATCAATTGCGGTGAACGGAACCACAATTCGCCCTGCTCACCCGTCGGCACATCTTTCAAAGTGTCGGGGTCGACGACGCGTACCTCCGCGTTCGGGACCAACGTGCCGGCACTCGACAACCGCTCTTCCTTGCCGGGGTTGCGATGCGCTTCAGGCAGCAGATGGCTGATCACGCCGCACAACTCGGTCAGCCCGTAGGCCTGAATGAAGTCCGTGTTCGGCCACGCCTTCAGCGCCGCCCGCAGCAATGGCAGCGGCATCGGCGACGCGCCGTAGGCGTACGTCTTCAGCGCGCCGAACAGCTTGACGGCGTCATCGCCGGTTTCCAATACCTTGGCCAGCACCGCCGGCACCAGGAATGTTCTGTTGGCGCCCTTGAGAATTGCGCCGGCCAACGTCATGCCGTCGACGTCGCGCGTCATCACGCTCGGGACGCCGTCGTGAAGCCCGAACTGCACATACGACGAGCCGCCGACATGGAACAGCGGCATCGAAACCATGTTCTTGTCGCCCTTGTCGAACTCGAAACCCTCGTGCGCATTGACCGTATGCGCAATCAAATTGGCCTGCGTCAGCTCCACACCCTTGGGACGGCCCGTCGTGCCCGACGAGTACATGATGATGCACACGTCGTCGGGTTCGACGTCGTCGCTGCGGCCAACAGATGTCGCGGCCGCCAGCAGCGCCTCATACTCATCACCGTGACCGCCCTCGGGCGTCACCGTGATGACGTGCTCGACGTTGGTGAGCTTGTCGCGGATCTTGTCGACCCCGGGCTTGAGCTCCGCCCCAACGATCAGGATCTTGGCGCCCGAGTCGTTGAGCACATAGTCGAGTTCGTCTGCGGCCAGCCGGAAGTTGATGATCGCGTTGGCCGCACCCAGCGACGCGGCGGCAAGCGTCAGCTCCACGCACGCCGGATGGTTCTTATCCAGGAACGCCACGACATCGCCCCGCTTGATGCCGCGCTGCTGGAGCGCGCCCGCCAGCCGGCGCACCCGGTCGTACCACTGGGCCCAGGTCCAGGATCGGTCGAGATAGTCGAAGGCCTCTTCGTCGGGTTTGGCGTCGGCCCAATGGGCGGTTCGTTCGTCGAGAAAACGTGGTTCAGGCAGGTCGGACATGCCCTGAGCGTGCCACGGTCGCCGTCGCGTCAGTCACCTTTCGGGTAAACCTGCCGGCCCGCCAGGACCCTGTCGCCCGAAAGTCTCTTTGAAGAAATTTTTGAGGGCCGTGTCGATTTGAGGCGGTTTCCGTTCGACGTGTCAACGAGGGCACGATGGACGGGCCCTTCCCAACGAAGAGGAGACACAACAATGTCGCGCTACATGCTGATCATGCGGTCGACCCCTGAGGCCGAGAAGGCCATGGAGGACCAGAACATCGACTTCAACGAGATCATCGCGGCGATGGGCCGCTACAACGAGGAGCTCATCAAGGCCGGCGTCATGCTCGCCGGCGAGGGCCTGACCGGACCGGACGAGGGCTTCGTCGTCGACTTCAACGCCGATCCGCCGGTCGTCACCGACGGTCCGTACACCGAGGCCAAAGAGCTGTTCAACGGGTTTTGGCTGCTCGACGTGTCGTCGAAGGAAGAGGCCAAGCAGTGGGCGCAGAAATGCCCGCTGGGTCCCGGAGTCAAGCTCGAGGTGCGCCGCGTCGCCGAGACGGACGAGTTTCCGCAGGACAACGAGTGGATCCAGAAGGAAATCCAGTGGCGCGCCGACCTCGCCGAGAAGATCGCGGCGGAGTACCGGGCCGAAGCCGACAAGGCCGCCAAGCGCTGAGAGGCGGGGAGCGCAGCAGCTCGTTCTGTAACACGTTCTAGTCTTGACGTCATGACACAGGTCGAGCTGCTGCGCCATCCCATCCACTCCGGCCACCTCACTGTCGGAGCTCTCAAGCGCAACAAGGACAAGCCGGTGCTCTTCCTCGGAGACACCACGCTGACCGGCGGCCAGCTGGCCGCCCGCATCAGCTCCTACATTCAGGCCTTCGAGGCGCTGGGCGCAGGCACCGGCGCCGCCGTCGGGCTGCTGTCGCTGAACCGGCCAGAGGTGCTGATGATCATCGGCGCCGGGCAGACCCAGGGATACCGGCGCACCGCACTACACCCTCTCGGCTCGTTGGACGACCACGCCTACGTGTTGTCCGACGCCGGGGTCACGTCGCTGATCATCGATCCGAACCCGATGTTCGTCGAGCGCGCGCTGGGGCTGCTGGAGAAGGTGCCCTCGCTGACCCAGGTGCTGACGATCGGGCCGGTGCCCGATGCGCTTGCTGGCGTGGCGGTGGACCTGAACGCTGAGGCCGAGAAGTACTCACCGCAGCCGTTGGTGGCCGCGGACCTGCCGCCGGATCACATCGGCGGGCTGACCTACACCGGTGGCACCACCGGCAAGCCCAAAGGCGTGATCGGCACGACGCAGTCGATCACGACTATGACGACGATCCAGCTCGCCGAGTGGGAGTGGCCCGAGCACCCGAAGTTCCTGATGTGCACGCCGCTGTCGCATGCGGGCGCGGCGTTCTTCGTGCCGACAATCGTCAAGGGCGGTGAGATGGTCGTGCTGTCGAAGTTCGACCCCGCCGAGGTGCTCCGCGTGATCGAGGAGCAGAAGATCACCGCGACCATGCTTGTGCCGTCGATGATCTACGCGCTGATGGACCATCCGGATTCGCACACCCGGGACCTGTCGTCGCTGGAGACGGTGTACTACGGCGCTTCGGCGATGAATCCCGTGCGGCTGGCCGAGGCGATCCGCCGGTTCGGCCCGATCTTCGCCCAGTACTACGGGCAGTCCGAGGCGCCGATGGTGATCACGTATCTGGCCAAGGGTGATCACGACGAAAAGCGGCTGACGTCATGCGGGCGGCCGACGCTGTTCTGCCGGACCGCCCTGCTCGGCGAGGACGGCAAGCCGGTTGCGCAGGGCGAGGTCGGCGAGATCTGTGTGTCCGGGCCGTTGTTGTCCGGTGGCTACTGGAACCTGCCGGAGGCGACGGCCGAGACGTTTCGCGACGTCTGGATGCACACCGGCGATCTGGCCCGCGAGGACGAGGACGGCTTCTGGTACATCGTCGACCGCACCAAGGACATGATCGTCACCGGCGGGTTCAACGTGTTCCCGCGTGAGGTGGAAGACGTTGTGGCGGAACATCCCTCGGTCGCGCAGGTGTGCGTGATCGGCACCCCGGACGAGAAATGGGGCGAGGCGGTGACGGCGGTGGTGGTGCTGCGGCCGGATGCTGATCGCAGCGAGGAGTCGGTGGCTCGGATGACCTCGGAGATACAGGCCGCGGTCAAGGAGCGCAAGGGCTCGGTGCAGTCGCCGAAGCAGGTGATCGTTGTGGATTCGGTGCCGGTGACAGCGTTGGGCAAGCCGGACAAGAAGTCGGTCCGCGCGCAGTTCTGGGAGGGTGCGGGCCGCGCGGTGGGCTAGCGGGCGCCAGGGGTATGTGCCGAAGTGCCCGGCTCCGAGCGACAGGAGATGTGGCCGCGCCGGGGCCTTCAGTCGAGCAGCGCGTCGATCTCGGTGCGCAATCGCTCGATGCGTTCCGCTTCCGGAGGAATGTCGTGGCTTTCCTCTGCGGCCCGTTGCCAACCCAGCCGCCACATCCGCGCGACGGCACGGTCGCCCATCCCCGCATAGGGGTTGAGAAGCGTATGCGGGAAGGCCTTTCGACCTTCGCGGTACGCGACGACGAGCCGATGCGCCATAGCACTACTCTGCGCCCCAATTGATTGCTGACGCCCGCATTACTTCGGCGTGTCATGCACACGTTTGATAACAGAGCAGCTGCTCTGTTACCTTGGCCGCCATGGCCCGGCCCCAGGTGTACGACCGCGACGTGATGCTCGACGCGGCCGAAGAACTCGCCGTCGAGGGCGGCGTCAAGGCCGTCACGATCCGCGCGGTGTCTGAACGGGCCGGCATCTCGAACGGCGCCATCTATCACGCATTCGGTTCCCGCGGCGGACTTGTCGGGCGCGCCTGGGTGCGGGCCGCCCGACGCTTCCTGGCTTTGCAGAAGCAGGCCGTCGATGCCGAAGACGAGCCAGTGCGTGCCGTCATCGCGGCGGCCGACGCGCCCGCCGTGTTCAGCGAGCAGTACCCGTCGTCGGCTCGACTGATACTCGGCACGCCCCGTGAGGACCTCATCGGCGGCGCACCCGCCGAGGTACAGGCCGAACTCCAGGCGCTCGACACCGACCTTCGCAACATGCTGATCCGGCTGTCGATCGCCGTGTGGGACCGCAAGGACGCCGCATCGGTCGCCGTGATCGAGGACTGCGTCGTCGGACTACCCACCGGCCTGATGCTGCGCAGACCCATGCCGCCCACCAATGACACCCGCCGCCGCCTCGCGGCCGCCGTGGAAGCGATCCTGTCCGTCAAGTTAGGAGACAAGAATGTCCGCACACCTCGAAATCACTGACGACATAGCCATTTTGAATCTCGGCGACGACGAAAACCGGTTCTCGCCGGACTGGCTGGCAGGAGTCAACGGCTTCCTCGACCGCGTCGAGTCGGGCGAGGCCAAGGCGCTGGTGACCACCGGATCCGGAAAGTTCTACTCGAACGGCCTTGATCTGGATTGGCTTGCCGCCCATAGCGATCAGGGCGACTGGTACGTCGAACAGGTACAGCAGCTGCTCGCCCGGATACTCGTCGCGCCGGTTCCCACCGTCGCCGCCGTCAACGGCCACGCGTTCGGTGCGGGCTCAATGCTCGGAATTGCCCACGACTTTCGGGTCATGCGGGTCGACCGCGGCTACTACTGCTTCCCGGAGGTGGACATCCATATCCCGTTCACACCGGGCATGGCGGCCCTCATCCAGGCCAAGCTCACGCCAGCATCCGCGGTCGAGGCGATGACCACCGGACGCCGCTACGGCGGCGCCGACGCCGAGTCGATCGGCCTGGTGACCGCGACCGCACCGCAGGACAAGGTGACGTCGACGGCCGTCGATCTGGTGGCGGCGTTGAAGGGCAAGGATTCCGGCACCCTGCAGGCGATCAAGTCCACCATGTTCGCGAGCGTCACCGCCGCACTGCGCGGGACGTCCTGACACGCTCGGCACAATGGGCAGGTGCCGGACCTACAGCAGACCGTCGATGCGGTGTGGCGGATGGAGGCCGCCAAGATCGTCGCGACGCTGACCCGCGCCGTCGGCGACGTCGGCCTGGCCGAGGACCTCGCGCAGGAAGCCCTCGTCGACGCGCTGACGCAATGGCCGTCATCCGGGGTGCCCCGCAACGCCGGCGCCTGGTTGACCACGGTCGCCAAGCGCAAGGCCATCGACTATTGGCGGCGGCAGGAGAACCTCGACGCCAAGTACGCGACGATGGCACGGGAACTCGAAACCCAAGTAGACGAGGCGTGGGACCCCGACCGCATCGACGACGACGTGCTGCGGCTGATCTTCATCTCGTCGCACCCGGTG
>JAJKIB010000559.1 GCA_021154745.1 Mycobacterium sp. | reverse complement strand
TGTCGCCGATGCAGTGCCGGGCGGTGGCCCGCCGGTGCCCGCTCGGCTCCTTGACCGTGCTCGGCGACCTCGCGCAGGCCACGACCCCGTGGGCGCCCGGTTCCTGGACGGTCACTCTGCAGTACCTGGGCCATCAGGCGGTGGTGCGCCCGCTCACCGTCGGGTACCGAGTGCCGGGCGAGGTGCTCGAGTTGGCGAACCGGCTGTTGCCGCACATCGCACGGAACGTTCCGCCGGCGACGTCGGTGCGGCACGGCGACGGGGCGCTGCGGTTCGTGGCGCGCTCGGCGCTGGTCGACGAGCTGCGGTCCTGCCTGGCCGTCGAGGGTTCGATCGGGGTGATCGCGCCCGACCGGGCGGCAGCTGCGGTGCTCGCCGAACTGCGCGCGGCCGACATCGACGCCCGTCCTCTGGACGACGGCACCGACGCTCGGGTGGCGGTCGTGCCGGCCACGACCGCGAAAGGCCTGGAGTTCGACTCGGTGGTGCTCGTCGAGCCGAGCGGCATCGTCGCGGCCGAACCGACCCGCGTCGACGGCCTGCGCCGGTTGTATGTCGTCCTCACCCGCGCGGTTTCCCGGCTACGCATCGTGCACGACGAACCCCTGCCGGCCGAGCTCGGCTGACGCAGGCTCATCCGAATGACGTAGGTCGGCTAGCCTCAGATGGGGAGTCACGTGCGGTCCTCGTGCGGGTAGCGTTCGAGCCCTCGAGTGAGGCAGCGATGTGGGCTGCACGGATCGACCCGGTATCAAGTCAGGAGATGATTCATGCGCAGGCGCCGTCCACGAACCAGCGATGTGCTTCTCGTCGTGATCCCCCTGCTCCTCGTGGCGGGCGTGATCGCGACCGCGTCTGCCAAGCCGAGCCCGTCGGCCAAGCCGAGCCCCGGCCCCAACTGCCGTGGCAACAAGACGTGTACGCCTTCGCCCAGCCCGACACCGACCACCACCTCGCCCAGCCCGACACCGACCACCACCACCGCGCCCCCGCCCAACGGGCACAAAGTGATGGTGATCATGGAGGAGAACCACGACCGGGACCAAGCGGTGTCCGGCATGCCGCACTTGGCCTCGTGGGCCACGACGTACGGCCAGGCGACGAACTACTCCGCGGTCAGCTCGCCCTCCCTGCCCAACTACCTGGCCATCTTCGGCGGATCCACCTTCGGCGTCCGGGACGACAACGACCCCAGCGCACACCCGCTCTCCGGCGCATCGGTCTTCGGCCAGACCCTCGCCTCGGGCGGCACTGCCAAGGCCTACGCAGAGGACATGCCGTCGAACTGTTACCCGACCGACTCGGGCAACTATGCCGTCCGGCACGGTGGCTGGGCCTACTTCGTCGACGAGCGCAGCCCCTGCAACGCGTTCAACGTGCCGATGGGCACGCCCAGCAGCGGCAACCTGCGTAACGACATCAACGCCGGGACGCTGCCGACTACGGGCGAAATGACGCCGAACGAATGCAACGATGCGCACGACTGCAGCCTCAACACGGCCGACGCCTGGCTCAACGGCTGGATACCGGCGCTCATGGCCGGCCCGGATTACACCTCCGGGAACCTGACGATCATCATCACGTTCGACGAGGGCGACCGCACGTCCAATGTCGCGTTCGTGGTCATCGACCCGCGGTTGTCCGGGAAGACCGTCACGCTGACGGCCGATCACTACGCGCTCACTCGCTGGCTCGACGAGAACGCGGGCGCTGCCTTACTTCGCAGCGCGGCAACCGCCGCGAACCTGAAAGCCGGCTTCGGTCTCTGACCGACCCAACCAACGCGAGCACGGCGGGACTGTCAGGTCCCCCCCGTGCCAGCCTGCCGCGCGCTAGAACGGCGCGTGAAGCGCGCGACCGATATGGTAGGAACCCCCCTGGGTAGTTCGGACGGTGCGCCACCCCTGTACCAACTGACTGCCCGCGGAAAGCTGGCACGACCGCCATGGAGACCCCGGGCGGCGTTCGAGGCGAGGAGCCAGATGAGCGAGCACATCCATGCGGTGCATCCGGAACCGGACATGGTGCAACTCCTCACGCCGGAGGGCCAGCGGGTGACGCACCCGCAGTACCCCCTCGACATCTCCGACGGCGAGATAGCCGACTTGTATCGCGACCTCGTGCTCGTCCGGCGCATCGACACCGAAGCCATCGCGCTGCAGCGGCAGGGCGAGCTGGGGCTGTGGGCCAGCCTGCTCGGCCAGGAAGCGGCGCAGATCGGCGCCGGTCGCGCACTCAAGCAGCACGACATGGCCTTTCCGACCTACCGCGAGCACGGGGTTGCGTGGTGCCGCAACGTCGATCCGCTGACCCTCCTCGGCCTGTTCCGCGGCACCAATCTCGGCGGCTTCGATCCGCGCGAGCACAACTTCAACCTGTACACCATCGTCATCGGCGCGCAGACGCTGCACGCGACCGGCTACGCGATGGGCGTCGTCCGCGACGGCGCCGTGGGCACCGGTGACCCCGAGCGGGACACCGCGGTCCTCGCGTTCTTCGGCGACGGCGCCTCCAGCCAGGGTGACGTCAACGAGTCGTTCGTCTGGGCCGCCGCCGGCAATCTGCCGGTGGTGTTCTTCTGCCAGAACAATCAGTGGGCGATCAGCGAACCGGTCGAGCGGCAGAGCCGGGTGCCGCTCTACCAGCGCGCCAACGGCTTCGGGTTCCCCGGGGTCCGGGTCGACGGCAACGACGTCCTCGCCACGCTCGCGGTCACCCGAAAGGCGCTCGACCACGCCCGGGCGGCCCAAGGTCCCACGCTCATCGAGGCATTCACCTACCGGATGAACCCGCACACCACCAACGACGACCCGCGTCGGTATCAGCTCGGCGGCGAGGCGGAGACCTGGAAGTTGAAGGACCCGATCGAACGGGTCCGCGCATACCTGACGCGGCAGGCGAAGATCTCGCCCGACTTCTTCGACGAGGTCGAGCAGGAGGCCCGCGCGCTCGCCGAGCACATGCGCACCGGCTGCCGCGAGCTGCCGAACCCGACGCCGGAATCGGTCTTCGAGAACGTGCACGTGACGATGCCGGAAGAACTGGTCGACCAGCGGGCCGAATTCGTCGACTTCGTCTCGGCGGTCTCGGCATGAAATCACCCCACGGAAACGCTCCGGAGGCATCGCTGCACACTGTCCGGGTAGGCCCGAAATGAGCGCGCCCGGCACCGCGATGACGATGGCCAAGGCGCTCAACGAGGGCCTGCGCAAGGCGATGGAGGCCGACGAGAAGGTCATCATGATGGGGGAGGACGTCGGCAAGCTGGGCGGCGTGTTCCGGATCACCGACGGGCTGCAGAAGGACTTCGGCGAGGATCGCGTCATCGACACCCCGCTGGCCGAGTCGGGCATCATCGGCACGGCTGTCGGGCTCGCCATGCGCGGCTACCGGCCTGTCTGCGAGATCCAGTTCGACGGCTTCGTCTTCCCCGGCTTCGACCAGATCGTCAACCAGGTGGCGAAGCTGCACAACCGCTCGGCCGGACTGGTGCGGATGCCGATCACGATCCGCATCCCGTCCGGCGGCGGCATCGGCGCCGTCGAGCACCACAGCGAATCGGTGGAGACCTACTTCGCGCACACCGCCGGACTGAAGGTGGTCGCCTGCTCCAACCCGTCGGACGCCTACTGGATGATCCAGGAGGCGATCGCCGACGACGACCCGGTGATCTTCATCGAACCAAAGCGGCTCTACCACGCGGCCAAGGCCGAGGTCGCCGAGGAGCCGACACCGCTGCACCGTGCCCGAGTCGTTCGCCCCGGCGAGGACGTCACCGTGGTGGGCTACGGCTCCACCGTCTCGACACTCATGGCGTCCGCGCAGGCAGCGGCGGAGGAAGGCACCGAACTGGAGGTCGTCGACCTGCGCTCGGTATCACCGATCGACATGCCGGTGCTGCTCGAGTCGGTGCAGCGGACCGGGCGGATGATCGTCGTGCACGAGGCACCGCGCAGCTTCGGCGTCGGCGCCGAGATCGCGGCCCGGATCACCGAGCGGGCGTTCTACTCACTCGAGGCGCCGGTTCTGAGAGTCACCGGCTACGACACGCAGTACCCGCCCAGCCGGCTCGAACACGAGTGGCTGCCCAACCTCGATCGGGTGCTGGACGCGGTCGACAGGGTCCTGGAGTACTGACATGCCGGTCCAGCAGTTCAAGCTTCCGGACCTCGGCGAGGGTCTCACCGAGGGCGAACTCCTGAAGTGGACCGTGGCCGTCGGCGACAGCGTCGAGGTCAACGACACCATCGCTGAGGTCGAGACGGTCAAGGCGGCGGTGGAACTGCCGTCGCCGTGGGCGGGCGTGGTCACCGGTCTGCACGCCGCGGAGGGCGAGACCGTACCGGTCGGTGCGCCGATCATCTCGATCGACACGAGCGGTTCCGGCGGTTCCCCGGCGGCGAGCAAGACCGCCGGTGAGGCCGAGGCCGAGGCCGAGGACCTGGTGCCGGCAGTGCCCGGCCTCCCCGGCGAAGGCGCCGTGCCCGGCGAGGAAAAGCAGATGACCCTGGTCGGCTACGGACCGCGCGCGGAATCCGCCGCGCGCCGTCGACGGCGCCGGCCGGAGACCGGTGCGGCGGCCACGGACACCACAGAAGAACCGGCCCGGGGCCGCGCCGCCGCGCATCGCGTGCTGGCCAAGCCGCCGGTCCGCAAGCTCGCGAAGACGCTCGGCGTCGATCTCACGTCGGTAACCCCGACCGGTCCGCATGGGACGATCTCGCGAGACGACGTGCAGTCGGCCGCCAACGGCGTCGCGCCGGCTGCACCCCGCCCGGGAACGCGGGAAACCCGCGTCCCGATCAAGAGCATCCGCAAGCACATGGCGGCGGCGATGGTCGCTTCGGCCTTCTCCGCGCCGCACGTCACCGAATTCCTGACCTGCGACGTCACGGCAACTATGCAGTTGCGCGACCGGGTGGCCGGACGCCCCGAGTTCGCCGGCATCAAGCTGAGCCCTCTCGTGTTCGTCGCACGGGCGACGATGCTCGCGCTCAACAGGACGCCCGAGCTCAACGCGACGTGGGACGACGCGGCGGGTGAGGTGGTGCTCAAGCACTACGTCAACCTGGGCATCGCGGCTGCCACCGACCGTGGTCTGATCGTGCCGAACATCAAGGACGCCGACCGGCTGTCGCTGCGTGAACTCGCCGCCGCGATCAGTGGGCTTACCGAGACGGCGCGGGCCGGACGCAGCGCACCGGCGGACATGTCCGGCGGCAGCTTCACGATCACGAACGTCGGGGTGTTCGGCGTGGACACCGGGACGCCGATCATCAACCCGGGCGAATCGGCGATCCTCGCGTTCGGCGCCGTGCGGCGGATGCCGTGGGTCGTCAGCGCGGGCGCCGACGAGCGCATCGTGCCGCGTTGGGTGACGCAGCTCGCGGTCTCCTTCGACCACCGGGTGGTGGACGGACACCTGGGTTCGCGGTTCCTCGCCGACCTCGGAGCCGTCCTCACAGATCCGGGCCTTGCCCTGCTTTAGACAGCAGTGATGTTAGCCACGACCGGGCATTGAGGGCAGATCCATTCGGTTGTACGGGCTAGTGTAGTTAACACTTAGCTCAAGAGGAGTTTGCCATGAACGCCATCACCCGCAAGTTGCGGACGCGGCGGGACAACCGACGGTTCGAGCGCGCTCTGAACGCGGCCTCCCCGACGCTGCGCCAGGAGCTCTACGCCGCCGCCGAGCGGCAGGGCTTCCGGCTGTAGCCGCCCGAAAAGACGCCCCTGCCCGGTCCTCTGACCGGCGGCAGGGGGTTCTTCATGTCGGCTGCCAGGCGTGTTGGCTGCCAGGCAGGCCGTGCGACACCCGACCCCGCCGGAACATTGCAGCGATGTAGGTCGCTGAAGGGCAGGTGGACGCAGTCCGGAGCGGAGCGCGAGTACGGGCGCCGGAATGGGTCGCCGGCGACTGGTTCAACACCACGACCGCCTTGACCCTCGCCGCACTGCGCGGCCGGTTCGTGCTGCTCGACTTCTGGACCTTCTGCTGCGGCAACTGCCTGCACGTGCTCGATGAACTGCGGCCGTTCGAGGCCCAGTTCGCCGACGTGCTCACCGTCGTCGGCGTGCACTCGCCGAAGTTCCCGCACGAGGCGGACCCGGTGGCGCTCGCCGCCGCGATCGAGCGCTACGAGGTGCGCCACCCGGTCCTGAACGATCCCGAGCTGAATCTCTGGCAGCAGTACGCCGTCCGTGCCTGGCCGACACTTGTCCTGGTGGACCCGGACGGCTACGTCGTCGCGCAGGCCACGGGCGAGGGGCAGGTCAGCGCGTTCGCGCAGTTACTCCACCGCCTGGTGCCCGAGCACGACGCGCGTGGCAGCCTGCGCCGCGGCGATCGCCCGTACCAGCCGCGGCGACCAGAGCCGTCGACGCTGCGCTTCCCGGCGACGGCGATTCTGCTTCCGGCCGCGGGCACCGGCCGGCAGCGTGACTCCCTCCTCGTCGCCGATGCCGGCCACCACCAGCTCGTCGAACTCGAGCTCGACGCACAGACGGTGCTGCGGCGTTTCGGCAGCGAAGTCCGCGGCGAGCCGTTCGCCGAACCGAACGGAGCGGCGCTGCTGCCGGCGGGCGTCGCCCCCTACGACGTCGTCGTCGCCGACACGGCCAACCACGTCCTACGCGGCATCTCGCTCGCGGACGGCGCCCTCACCACCGTGGACCTGGCCGCCGGGCTCATCGGCACCGCGACGGTCACCGGCGACATACCTAGCGCGCTGTCCCCGTGGGACGTCGTCTGGTGGCCCGCGATCGACCGCGTCGTCGTAGCTGCGGCGGGTGGGCACCTGCTGCTTGCCGTCGACCCGAGAAAGGGCACCGTGGAGGTGCTCGCCGGAACGACCGTCGAAGGGTTGCGCGACGGCCTGGCGGCCGAGGCGTGGCTGGCGCAGCCGTCCGGCCTCGCGGTGGCAGGCGACCGGCTGTGGTTCGTCGACGCGGAAACGTCGGCGCTGCGTTGGCTGGACGCGGACGGCGCGGTCGGCACCGCCGTCGGTGCGGGGCTGTTCGACTTCGGCTACGTCGACGGACCGGCCGCCGGCGCCCGGTTCCAGCACCCACTCGGTGTGGCCGCGCTGCCCGACGGTGCGGTCGCGGTCCTCGACACCTACAACGGCGCCGTCCGCCGCTACGACCCGGCGAGCGCCACTGTGAGCACGCTCGCGCGGGACCTGGCCGAACCCTCTGGCGCTCTGCTGGTCGACGGCGAGCTGGTGGTCGTCGAATCCGCCGCGCACCGGCTGGTCCGGTTGGTGCCGGACGTCGAGCTCGTGTCCGGCGTGCCGCAGCGGACGCCTCGGCCGACCACCCGGCTGGCTGCGGGACGGGTTGCGCTCGCCGTGGAGTTCACCCCCGCACCCGGCCGCACGCTCGATGAGCGCTACGGCCGGTCCACTCGGTTGGCGGTGACCGCGTCCCCGCCGGAGCTGCTGCTCGCCGGCTCAGGCGAGTCGATCGACTTGACCCGCACGCTGGACCTGGCCCCGGGCTCGGGCGTGCTGCACATCGTCGCGCAAGCCGCCTGCTGCGATGAGGCCGGCGAGCATCCGGCCTGCTACTTGGCGCGGCAGGACTGGGCCGTCCCCGTCGAGATCTGCGAGGCCGGCGATGCCGAGTTGCGGCTGACGCTGCTCGGGTAGCGTGCGAAACGTGACGACCCGCCCCGTGCGTATCGGTTTGCAGATCCAGCCGCAGCACGCGGAATACGCCGCGATCCGGCGCACCGTCGCGACCGCCGAGGAGCTCGGCGTTGACATCATCTTCAATTGGGATCATTTCCATCCGCTCTACGGCGGCTCGGACGGCAAGCACCTCGAATGCTGGACGATGCTCGGCGCCTGGGCCGAGCAGACCAGCCGGGTCGAGATCGGTGCGCTCGTCACCTGCAACAGTTACCGCAACCCGGACCTGCTCGCCGACATGGCGCGCACCGTCGACCACATGAGTGGTGGCCGGCTCATCCTGGGCATCGGCTCCGGCTGGTTCGAACGGGACTACACGGAGTACGGCTACGAGTTCGGGACGGCCGGTTCCCGGCTGAACCGGCTTCGCGACGACCTGCCCCGGATCGAGGCCCGGTGGGCCAAGCTGAACCCGCCACCGACCCGCAAGATCCCGGTGCTGATCGGCGGAGGCGGGGAGAAGAAGACGCTGCGGCTCGTCGCGAGGCACGCCGATATCTGGCATTCGTTCAGTGATCTCGGCACGCTGCGCCGCAAGTCGGAGATCCTGGTCGGTCACTGCGCGGACGTCGGCCGCAATCCGGACGAGATCGTCAAGTCGGTCGGCACGCCCGACGGTGACCCTGCCGCGACCGGCCCGCAGCTGCTGGCGGCCGGTGCGTCGCTGCTCACCGTCGGCGTCAGCGGTCCGAACTACGACCTCGCCAAGCTGCGCCGCTGGCTCGCCTGGCGCGAAACGCTCTGAGCCCGCCGCTTTCGCGCCTGCCCGCCTGCTCTTCTCCGCTTGCGGACCTTCCTGCTCCTCTTTCAGCGTGGGGACCGTCCTGCTCTTCTCCGCTTGCGGACCCTCCTCCGCCTTTGCGCTTGCGGACCCGAATGACCACACTTGGCAGCGGAATATGGTCGGCCGGGTCCGCAAGCGGGCAGGCAGGCGGTCGGCCGGGTCCGCAAGCGGCAGCCCGATCCTGAGTACCACTGACCCGTGCCATGCTCTAGCGATGGACGACCATTCGCTGCTCAGCCATATCCACGAACTCGTCGAGGAAGAGAAGCGATTGCGCGGTACGCACCGCGGACTCTCCAGCGATGACCGGCAGCGCCTCGACTTGGTCGAGCGGGAGCTGGACCAGTGCTGGGATCTGCTGCGCCAGCGCCGCGCACGCGAGGAGTTCGGCGATGACCCGGACACGGCGAAGACGCGCTCGGTCGACGAGGTGGAGTCCTATCTGCAGTAGCCGCGCTAGCGGACGCCCCGGCCGGCGGCGGCGTAGAGCCGTTGCGGCCGAACCGGTCCGGCGTAGACGCGCCCGTCGTTCATCACGAGAACCGACAGCAGATCCGTTTCGATCAGCCGGCCCTTGCCCCAGTGGCCCGACACGGTTGGCATCGTGCGGAACTCCGCCGCTACGTCCGAGCCGGTAGCCGCTCTGGCAACCGGCGCGAGCCGGTACACCGTCGTCCAGCCGGCCCCGCCCAGGACCGGGACGAGAGAGGCCGCATAGCGGGACGCGGCATGGTGGACGACTTCGATCACGCGCGCATTCGGCGGCGGCGCGAATTGGAAGTTGCGTTCCGCCGGTTCCCCGAAGCGGATGCTGGTGAACGCGACGTCGATCGCCGCATTCGAAGAACCCCTGGCATAGACCTGCACGCCGAGCGGAACCTTCGTCGCCCCGTCGATCGCCACATGCACCGAAGCGATCTTGGTCCGCGCGCTGTGCGGGGTGAGCACCAGGTCGTACGCCGGCCGGTCGGCGACGGTGACCGTGTCCGCCGTGCTCAGCTCGGTGTTCGCGTCGAGCGCGTCGAGCGCGCCGTCGGCGAGGGCGGCGGGGGTCAGCGCGTCCGCCGGTAACCCGTCAGCCGCCGAGGCGGCGGTCGCACCGGCGAGAACGGTATGCACGGCGACGCCGTCCGCGCTGCTCCATTTCCAGAGGTTGCGGCCGTTGCGGAACAGGTCCGTCTCCTCGGTGGCGCCGAGTAGCGCCACCCGTTGCTTGTCCGCGCCGCCGTACCACACCTGCATGGTGTGCGAGCCGGCGAGCAGACTGCTGAAGGAGGTGTCCTCGTCCATGCCGGACAGCGCCGGCAACGACGCAAGCGTGGGCACGCCGAGAGACACGTGGCTCACGACCGTGCCGGAGAACCCAGTGTCCCGGCTGTCCTGCACCGCCGAGACGAGGGCCACCGGCACCGTCTGGGGAAGCGACTGCGACGATGACCGCCCGGTGAGCACTCCGGACGTCACGACTACGACGACGACGGCGAGCCCGACGATCCCGAGCGGCACCCAGCGCAGGGCAGGATGGCGCGCCACGATGCCGGGGGATTCCACTGAACCGAGGATGCGTGGCTCCCTCTGTGATGCGCCTGAGCCGCTCGCGCTGCGGCCATACTCCAGACTGGAGTCTGGCACGAGGCCCGCTCTGCCCGGGATCGATCTTGGGCAGGTCTCAACGAACGACGCAGAAGGAGGCTCCAGTGCGGTTGCTCATCGTCGAGGACGAGGTCCGGCTGGCGTCCGCGCTGCAGCGCGGGCTCACCGCCGAGGGGTTCACCGTCGACCTCGCGCACAACGGCCCGGACGGATTGCACCTCGCCCAGGAGACCACCTACGACGCGGTCATCCTCGACATCATGTTGCCGGAACTGTCCGGCTACCGGATAATCGAGCGGCTGCGCGGGGCCGAGAACTGGGTGCCGATCCTGATGCTCACCGCGAAGGACGGGGAATATGACGAGGCTGACGCGCTCGACCTCGGCGCCGACGACTACCTCACCAAGCCCTTCTCCTTCGTCGTGCTGCTCGCCCGCATCCGCGCGCTGCTGCGACGCGGCGTGCAGCCGCGGCCAGCCTCGCTCAGCGTTGACGACCTCGTCCTGGATCCCGCCGCGCACACCGTGCGCCGCGGCGACACCACCATCGAACTCACCCCACGTGAATTCTCGCTGCTGGAATTCCTGATGCGGCGGGCCGGCGACGCCGTCAGCAAGGCCGACATCCTGCACCACGTGTGGGACGCCAACTACGACGGCGACGCGAACGTGGTCGAGGTCTACGTCGGGTACCTGCGCCGCAAGATCGACACACCGTTCGGTCGACAGACCTTGCAGACCGTACGCGGCGCCGGCTACCGGCTGACGCCCGAAGCCTGAAGTCCATGACTTGGCCGCCCACTACCCGGCGGGCCGCACCAGGCACCGCATGACACGGTTGCCCGCGAGAGTGCTGCGCTGGCCGCGACACTGGTGGGCACGTCAGTCCCTGCGCGCCCGGCTGACCCTTCTCGCGACCGCCCTGTTCACCGCGGCAGTGGTCAGCGGCGCAGTGCTCCTCCTCGTCCTCCAGCGCGCCGCGTTGACCAGAGTGCTCGACCAGTCGGCCAACAAGACCGGCAACGAGATCACCCGGCTGTTCCAGAGCGGTAAGGAGCCGCCGACGCTGCCACCGACCAGCGGCGGCATCACCGCGGTGCAGGTCGTCGACGGCAAGGACAACGTCATCGCCGCCTCGCCAGGCGCCGATCGGCGCGTCTCCGTCATCACACCTCAGGAACTCGCCGAGGTCCGCGACGGTGAGCGGCCGACTGTCACAAGTCCCACCTCCAACGCACGGCTGCGGATCGTCGGACACCGACTCGGCGCGCGCACCATCCTGGTCGCCACGGACGTGAGCCGGGTGGACGACAGCCTGCGCATCCTCACCCGCGCCGCGCTCATCGGCAGCCCGCTCGCCGTGCTGCTCATGGCGCTCGCGTCCTACGGGCTCGTCGCTCTGACGCTGCGTTCGGTGGCCGCGCTACGCCACGGCGCGGCAGACATCACCGCGGCCGGGCTCGCCGAACAACGCCTTCCGGTGCCGGGCGCGACGGATGAGATCCACCGGTTGGCGGTGACGCTGAATGCGATGCTCGACCGCATCGATTCGGCCACCAGCCGACAGCGCACGTTTGTCGGCGACGCCGCACACGAACTGCGCTCCCCGCTCGCTTCGCTTCGCGTCCAACTCGAGGTTGCGCAACGCCTCGGCCCGTCCGCCGACTGGCCGGGTCTGATCGACGACGTCCTCGTCGATGTCGACCGGCTGGACCGGCTCGTCGACGATCTGCTCACCCTCGCCCGGCTCGACGAGTCCGGCGCGCTGACCCGTCGTGAACCGGTCGCTCTCGACGCGCTGGTCGCCGAGGTAACTCGCGGCTACTCGCAGGCCCGAGTCCCGGTCGTGGCGGCGAGCGAACCCGTCACCGCCTCGGGCGACCCGGAAGCGTTGCGCCGCGTGATCATCAATCTGGTCGACAACGCGGTGCGCTTCGCCGCCAACGAGGTCCAGGTGAGCGTCGGGCCCGCCCGCCGCAACGGTCGACGGATCGCCCGGCTCATCGTCGTGGACGACGGCCGGGGCATTCCGGAGGCCGAGCGCGAGCGCGTCTTCGACCGTTTCTATCGGGTGCAGGAGTCGCGGTCACGCACAAGCGGGGGCACCGGGCTCGGGCTGCCGATCGTGCGCGACATCGTACGCAACCACGGCGGCCGGGTGCGGCTCACCGTGCGCGAGGACGGCCGGCCCGGCTTGCGCGCGGTCGTCGTACTTCCGGTCGACGGCGTCTGACGAGCGCCGGACGCCGAGCGGACTACGAGGACGGCGCCCCGCCGGTCGAGGGCGCGCTGGAGGAGGCCGAACTGGAGCGTGCGGGCGTCGTCGCCGTGCTGCTGGTCGGCGGCGGCGGTGCCACGTACTGGTTCAACACCAGGGTGATCCGAGTGTTCGGGGGGTAGGTGAGCCCCGGCGTCGGGCTTTCGGAGATCACCAGCCCATCCTGGTTCGGGTCGGACGTCGTCTGCGGTGTGCCCTGCACGATGTTGGTGAACGTGGGGTTCAGCTTGGCCTGCGCCGCGTCGAAGGTGAGCCCACGCACGTCGGGCAGCTTCATCTTGCCGGTCGAGACGAACAGCTGGACGGCACTGCCCGGCGCGACGCCGCCCGAGACATACGCCGGCGGCTTCTGCCGGACGACGATGTCGCGCGCCTGGGTGCTGTTGACCCGGGTTACCGTCCAGGTCAGGTGCGAGCTGTTGAGCAGATCCTCCGCGTCGGAGAGGTCCTTGCCCACGACGAGCGGAACATCGACCCGGCCCGGGCTGTACAAGTGATAGGTCACCGTGGTGTTCTCCTGCACCGATGCGCCCTCGGCGGGCTCGACCGTGCAGACGTGATCCTTCTTGCCCGGTTGGCCGTCGGCGCACGGTCCATCGGTGGTCGGGCCCTCGACCGGTTTGAGGTTCGCCTGCCGGATCGAGGTCTCCGCGGCGTCCTTCGTCATCCCGATCACGGACGGGACGGCCACCGTCGCCGGCCCCTGGTCCTTGCCGAAAGTGACGATCGCCCAGCCGGCGGCGCCGATAACGAGGAGCAGCGCGATGACGACCGCGGCCCAGATGAGGCCGGTGCGGCGATTGTCGTCGTCGGAATCCGCGTAGTCGGTTCGCCGCAAGGCCACCGGTGGCGGGGGGGTGCGGGCGATGAACTGGGTCCGTTCCGCGTCGGTCATCACCGCCTCGGCCCTGACCGGCTGGTTGGCCAGCGCGCGTTCAAGATCCTGGCGCATGTCGCCGGCCGACTGGTAGCGGTTGAGCTGGTTCTTCGCCAACGCCTTCATCACGATCGAATCGAGCGCCCGCGGGACTGCAGGGTTGCGCGCCGAAGGCAGGACGGGGTTCTCCCGTACGTGCTGGTAGGCCACCGCAACCGGGGAGTCGCCCTGGAACGGCGGCACTCCGGTCACCAGTTCGTACAGCAGGCAGCCGGTGGAGTAGACGTCGGAACGGGCGTCGACGGCCTCGCCGCGCGCCTGCTCCGGCGAGAGGTACTGCGCGGTGCCGATGACATTCGCGGTCTGCGTGATCGTCGCCGAGTTGTCGGCGACCGCCCGGGCGATGCCGAAATCCATCACCTTGACCGCGCCCTGCGGGGTGATCATCACGTTGGCCGGCTTCACGTCCCGGTGGATGATGCCATTGCGGTGGCTGAAGTCGAGCGCGGCGCAGACGTCGGCCACGACCTCCATGGCGCGCCGGACCGGGAGCCAGCCCTCGGTCTTGACGATGTCGCGAAGTGTGCGGCCCTCGACGTGCTCCATGACGATGAACGGCTGCGGCGTGCCGTCCGGAGTGACGTCCTCACCGGTGTCGTAGACCGCGACGATCGACGGGTGGTTCAGGCCGGCGGCCGAATGAGCCTCGCGACGGAACCGGTTCAGGAACGACGGGTCGCGAGCCAGCTCGGCGCGCAGCACCTTGATCGCGACATCGCGGTTGAGCCGCGAGTCACGCCCCAGATGTACTTCGGCCATGCCTCCATAGCCAAGAAGCTCGCCGAGCTCGTACCGGCTGCCGACGAGCCTGGGTTTAGTCATCGTGCATCCTCACTGCTCATCTGCATCATCGCTCAACTCACCCCGGGTAGGGTGCGCAGGTAGGCGTTCATGACCTCCTGCGCCGCCGGTGCGGCCGCCTTGCCGCCGGCCGACTCGTCACCCGCGACCCCCCCGTTCTCGATGATGACCGCCACCGCGATTTTCGGCGTCCCGTTCAGCAGGGCGAAGCCGGTGAACCAGGCGTCCGGCTCGACGTTGCTCGCACTGGTGGCGCCGACGTCGGCGGTACCGGTCTTCCCGCCGATCCGCACCTCGGGCTCCAGCTCGGGGATGCGGGCGAGGCCGCCGGTGCCCTCGGGACTGTAGACGACGCCCTCCATCATTTGGATCAGGTCCTGGTCGAGGCTGGGGTCGATGACCTGACCGAGCTGGGTGGGCGTGGTCGTGCTCAGCGTGTCCAAATTCGGGCGGAGCTCCTTGCTGACGAGATACGGCTTCATCAGCGTGCCGTTGTTCGCGACCGCAGCGGCCATCATGGCGGCCTCAAGCGGAGTCACTCGGACATTGCGTTGCCCGATCGCAACCTGTGCGAGCGCGGCGGGATCCTGCATGTCGGACGCGCTCCCGGGACTGGATCGGCACACCGGAAGTGGGATCGTCAGCGCGGGCGGGTCGCAGAAGTCGGGCGGGACCTCACCCTGGTACGGCGCGTCGAAGCCGAACGCCTGCGCCTGCGCCGCCAGGTCGGTGCCGCCGATCCGCTCGACGGCGAGCTGCGCGAACGCAGTGTTGCAGGACTTGGCGAACGCGAACTCGAGTGTCGCCGTCTTGCCGTTGTCGCAGGTCTCGCCGCCGAAGTTCTCCACACACGCACCGGAGACATCGGCAGGGCAGGGCCCCGTCTGGTTCGCGTCGAACGGCCGGTAGCCGTCCGGCGCAGGAATCCGGTCGGTGGGCTTGATGTCCTTGTTCAGCGCCGCGGCACTGTCGATGATCTTGAAGATCGAACCGGCCGGGTAGTTCTGGTTCAATGCCCGGTTGAGCAGCGGCTGACTCGTCATGGCGTTGTACGTGCGGTACGCCTTGGTGATCGACTGCGCGTTGTGGGTGGAGAGCTGGTTCGGGTCGAACGACGGCGTGGAGACCAGCGCCAGAACGGCGCCGGTCGTCGGGTCGAGGGCGACCACCGCGCCGCGGCGCAGCTTCCCGTCGGCGCCGCGCATCGCGTTGTACGCGGCGACCTGCGCGGCCCGGTTCAGCGTCAGCTCGACGCTGCCGCCGCGGGGGTTACGTCCGGTCAGGATGTTGGTCAGCTTGCTGGTGAACAGCTCGGGCGCGTCGCCACTGAGGATGTCGTTCTCCGCCAACTCGATACCGGTGGCGCCGTAGGTGAACGAATAGTACCCGGTGGCGGCGGCGTACACCCTGCCCTGCGGGTACACGCGCAGATACTTCAGCTCGTCATTCGTCGCCTTCGATTCCGCCACCGCGGCGCCCTGGACGACGATCTGTCCACGCGGTGAGGAGTACTCGTTGAGCAGCACGCGCCGGTTCTGCGGGTCGTTGCGATAGGCATTGCCCTTGACAACCTGCACGAAGTTGAGGTTCACGAAGAGGGCGAGGAACAGCACCGCCAGTGCGACCGACACCTTGCGGATGGGTTTGTTCATGCGGCCACCGCCGGAGCCTTGACGGGTCGGCTGGGCGGTGTGGTGGCCGGTCGCCGTGCGGCGTCCGAGATCCGCAGCAGCAACGCCAGGGTGATCCAGCTGCCGAGCAGGGAGGAGCCCCCGTAGGAAAGGAACGGTGTGGTCAGGCCGGTCTCGGGCAGCAGCCGGGTGACCCCGGCAACGACTACGAAGATCTGCAGTGCGACAAGGAAGGCGAGCCCGGAGGCGAGCAGCTTGCCGAAGGCGTCACGCACGGCGAGCCCGGCGGCGATCCCCCTGGCGACGAAGGTGGCGAAGAGCACGAGCAGCCCGACGAGGCCGAACAGGCCCAGCTCCTCGCCGAAGGACGCGATGATGAAATCGGTCGCCGGCAGCGGCACCAACTCCGGGTGGCCGTTGCCGAGACCGGCACCGAAGACGCCGCCGGTTCCCAGCCCGAACAGCGACTGGCGCAGCTGGTAGGCGGTTGCGTCGTACTGCGGCGAGAAGGTGTGCAGCCACACGCTGACGCGGGTCTGAACGGTGCTGAAGATCTGATAGGCGATGTACGCGCCGCCGGCGAACAGCACGACGCCGACGATCACCCAGCTCACCCGTTCGGTCGCGATGTAGAGCAGTACGACGAACAGGCCGAAGAACAGCAGCGACGTGCCGAGGTCGTGACCGCGGACCAGGACCCCGATGCAGATCAGCCAGGCGAACAGGAGCGGACCGAAGTCGCGTCCACGCGGGAAGTCGATGCCCATGATGCGCCGGCCGGCGAGGGCGAGCACGTCCCGCTTCTGCACGAGATACGCCGCGCTGAAGACGGTGAACAGGATCTTCGCGAACTCTCCCGGCTGCAGGGAGAAGCCCGCGATGCGGATCCAGATCCGTGCTCCGTTGATCTCGCTGAACCGGGCCGGCAGCACCGCAGGCAGCATCAGAAAAAAGACCCCGATGAAGGCGAGCGTGTAGGCGTAGCGCTGCAAAATGCGGTGGTCGCGGACGATGACGATGAGCGCCACGAACAGCAAGACGCCCAGCGCCGTCCAGACGACCTGGGTGGGCGCCTGGGCACCTGGATAGGTGATGCCGTTCTGCTTGTCATAGGTCCTCAAGCCCAGGTCGAGGCGATGGATCATCACCAGGCCCAGGCCGTTGAGCAGGACGACCACCGGCAGCAGCAGCGGGTCGGCATAGCGTGCGAACCGGCGGATGACGAGGTGCGTGATGACCCCGGCGACAAGGGGC
>JAJKIB010000558.1 GCA_021154745.1 Mycobacterium sp. | reverse complement strand
CGGCGGAACTGTTCGCGGGGCCGTACGCACCCGAACAACCGGCACCGCCGCCACCGCCGAATCCGGGCGCATCGCTGGCTCCGCCGGCAGTCCCGTCGACACCCGGAGGCGGTGGCTGATGGTCCTGACCCGCTTCGTGCGAAACCAGCTGATCATCTTCACCATCGCGTCGATCGTCGGTGTGGCGGTGATGATCTTCAGCTACATGCAGCTGCCGACTCTTCTCGGCGTCGGCAAGATCAAGGTGACATTGGAACTGCCGGCCGCCGGTGGCCTGTACCGGTTTTCGAACGTGACCTACCGGGGCGTGCAGATCGGCGAGGTAAGGGAAGTGACCCTGACTGAGAACGGCGCGGAAGCAAAGCTGATCCTGGACACGTCGCCGAAGATTCCCGCGGATCTGCAGGCCGAGGTTCGTAGCGTGTCGGCTGTCGGTGAGCAGTACGTTGATCTGCGTCCGCGGACCGATTCCGGCCCGTACTTGCAGAATGGCTCGGTGATCGCCATGGCGGACACAAGAATCCCTCAGCAGGTCGGTCCGATGCTGGATCAAGTCAGCAAACTGGTAGACAGCATTCCCGGAAACAGGCTCAGCGACTTGCTCGATGAGTCGTTCAAGGGCTTGAACGGCGCCGGCGACGACTTTCAGTCCCTGCTCGACTCGTCGTCCAACATCGCCGATTACCTGAATGACGTATCCGACCAAAGCCGAGCGCTGATTGATGACGGTAGGCCACTTCTTGATTCACAGGCCGAGACCACCGACGCGATCCGGACATGGTCGCGCAGCTTGGCCGGAGTCACCGAGCAGGTCGCGCAGGACGACCCGAAAGTGCGGGCGATTCTGCAGCGCGGACCGGGGTTCACGCAGGAAGTGTCACAGCTTCTCACTCAAGTGAAGCCCACGCTGCCGGTATTGCTGGCGAACCTCACCACCTTGGGTCAGATCCTCGTCACGTACAACCCGTCGCTCGAACAACTCCTCGTGCTCCTGCCCGGGGTCATCGCGGCTCAGCAGTCATTCGGGCTGCCGAAAAACAACCCGGTGGGTCTGCCCCTCAGCGACTTCACGCTCACTGTCGCCGATCCGAACTCATGCACGGTCGGCTTCCTACCTCCGTCGCAGTGGCGCAACCCCGCCGACACCACCACGATCGACACACCGGACGGGTTGTACTGCAAACTGCCGCAGGACTCACCCCTCGCCGTGCGCGGCGCTCGTAACTACCCCTGCATGGGGCACCCTGGAAAGCGGGCACCCACCGTCGAACTCTGCAACGACCCCAGGGGATTTGTGCCCATGGCGATGCGCCAACACACACTCGGGCCGTACCCGTTCGACCCGAATTTGATCGCGCAGGGCGTGCCGGTTGATGACCGTGTCGACTTTAACGACCGAATTCACGCGCCGGTCGAGGGCACGCCGTTGCCCCCGGGCGCGGCTTCGACCTGGATGCCGCCGGATCCACTGGCGGCTCCGATACCGGCCACACCCGTCGCACCGCCCCCGCCGCCGGGCAATTCCATCAATGGGGAGCCGATACCGACCGTGGAGGCTCCGGTCGCACCGGCAGCCGGGGTGCCGGCTGCACCGCAGGGTCCGCCGCCCGGGCCGGTCGAGGTGCCGCCGCCAGACGGCGCGCTACCCGCCGCTCCAAGTGCGTTCAACGGCAATGGTTCTGGTGGTCCATCGGTCGCGATGGCGAGCTACGACCCGCACACGGGCCGCTACCTCGCCCCGGATGGTCAGCTGCAACAAGTGTCGACTCCGGTTTCTGGGACGCAACCCAAATCGTGGAAAGACCTGCTGCCGATCTGAACGGGCGAGAGGTGGCTAAGACATTATTTCCAGTCGCACCGGCAACTGGGTGACAACCGGCTTGTTGTAACCGCATGCGCCACTCGGGGCCATCGTCCTTTCCCAGCCCACGATCAGGTCCCGGACCTTATTCTTCTCACTCGTGGCCGGATTGAACCCCCACAACGCGAAGTTCTGGTGAGCGGGTGCTGCGGTGCCGTCGGGGCACGGCTCCCAGTTTGGGATGTCGCGGTCGATCCTCCAGGAATCGCCGTTGAAGTTGAGCGCACCGGTCCAGCCTGCGTCGCTTCTGACCTCGCCGTAGCATTCGATCGGACTAGTACAGTCCGACGTCACAGTCCAGGTCTCCATCTTCGACGGCTGGTCTATGTAGACCATGGCTCCGCCCGCGCCGTTCGGACCCGCACTGGTTTGAGCCCATTCGCCGTCCGAGAAGGCGCGATAGGTGCCATTGAGGGCAACTCCGTAGTCCGTGGCGTGCGCCGACGGAGCCGTACCGAGAATTCCGACGACGGCACAGATCGCTCCAGCCCCGGCGCATAGCTCGACTCCACGCATAACTCGTAAGCCTATCGTGACTGGTAGTAATCCTCTCCAACAGTGAGAATTTCGTTTCCCCGTGTGCGAAAATTGCGCCGTGCGGTCCATAGTCGCAGTGCTTGCTGCCATGCTCACGGTCGGCTCTCTAGGCGTCGCAGCCCCCGCTGCCGCCGACGATCCGGGCGAGTGCAACTACCCATCGTGCACGCCGGGCATCGTGCCCGGCGTCGTGCTCGGTTCCTACTGCGACAACCCCACCTACTATTCGTTCGGCGTGACGTCGTGGGGCAGGCTCGTTTTCTGTGGTTCGCCGCGGCGATACGAACCGCGGTGGTTTCGCTCACCCGAGATGCACGGCGTCAAGAATGAAAGTGACCTCTGCCCCGCTCTGGACGGCGAGGTCGCTCAAGCGCCAGACGGGCTGTTCTTGACATGCGTGGCCAGCAACGGCGCCAGCCGCTGGGAGCGCGGGGACCTCTAGATCCCACGCCACGCAGGCGAAGCTAGAAATGTACCCACCTCGTGGCCCCGTGTATCTTCGCGCACTTCAGCGGGATGCCGGGGGTCCGCGGCTGTAAGTCATTGCCCGCCAAGGGCTCCTGCGCCGTGTCGCCCGGCCTCTCGCAGGGAAGCGCCACCTCGCGCGTGCCGATCAACGGCCCGACCCGCACCCATGCGCCCCATGCGGCGCAAATGAGGGTGCCGCCGTTGGTGTCCAAGCCAAAGACGTAGGAAGGGCGGGGTTCACAGGGCGCGGCCTCGACAACGTTGCGAGCAACGTTCGGGACACAGTCCGCCGAGTCGCACGCCGCCGATGCCTCGCCGGCGATAGTCATTGTCGCCGTGATCAACCCGCAAGTTACGGCCGACGCCGCGACGATGTTGCGCACGTGTGCCCCCTTAAATTGGCCGGCCAGTCCAGGCTACCCAGCGGGCGTGAACTCAATGTTCAGTTCGGTCAGCCCGCGCAGTATGAAGGTCGGCTCGTAGGTGTAGCGGCGCGCGTCGATCGGCCCGTGCTTTTCCTCGCTGATCGTGATGCCGGCCAGCCGGTCGAGAATGCGCTCGATCGATACCCGCCCCTCGACGCGCGCCAGCGGTGCGCCGGGGCACGAGTGCGCGCCGCGGCTGAATGCGATGTGCTCGCGAACGTTGCGGCGATCCACCTGGAACTCGTGCGGATTCTCGAACCGGCTGGGGTCCCTATTGGCTGCGCCCGGACTGACCATCACAGTGGTGCCTGCGGGCACCGGTGTGTCGCCGAGTGTTGTTGTCTTGCGTGCCATCCGGAACACACTTTTCACCGGGCTGTCCATCCGCAGACATTCCTCGATGAAGGTCGGGATGATGCTGCGGTCGTCGCGCAGCTGCTGCTGGATGTCGGGCCGGTCCCCGAGTACGCGCAGGGCCGCAGACAGCAGCTTGGCCGTCGTCTCCTGTCCGGCGCCGAAAAGGAATGTGGCGGTGCGGACGACATCGAGCACCTCGGGCGTCGACCCATCCGGGTACAGCGCGGTGGCCAGCCCGGTCAACACGTCGTCGCGGGGGTTCTTCCGTCGGTCCTCGATGTAGAAGCTGAACTTCTCGTCGGCCCACTCCAGCGGGTTGGCCGCGATCGGCTCGTGGTCGAGCCCACCGATGTTCGTCCCGGGCCGCTGAGCACCGAAGGCCTCGCGGAACTCCTCGTGGTCCTCCTCGGGGACACCGAGCAGGTCCGCAACGACCAGGAGCGAGAACGGCCTGGCGTAGGCGGCCAGGAATTCACACTGGCCGTCGTTGATGAACTCGTCGATGTGGCGATCGGCCAGCCGCCACATGAAGTCCTCGTTCTCCTTGAGCCGCTTCGGCGTCAGAAGCCGGCTCAGCAGTGAGCGGGCGTCGGTGTGGTTCGGCGGATCCATGGTGACCATGTGCTCGTACATCGGGATCTCGGTGCGGTGCTCTTCGAGCTGCGCGCAGATGTCCTCACCCTCGGGCACAAAGGGCATCGGGGTAAAGGGACCGGCTACGGCGACGCAGGACGAGTAGTTCTCGGTGTCCTTGTATACGGCGTTCGCTGCGTCCCAGCCGGTGACGGCAAGCACGCCGTTGTTGATGGGGCAGCACACCGGGTCCTTGGTGCGCAGGTGGTCGAAGTACGGATGCGGATCGGGAACCAGCGACGGATCGGTGAAGTAATCGACCGAGTCGAATTCAGTGGTCATTGTGTGCATGCCCTCCACGTCGAGGCTTCGCGAACCTGTTAGCCGAATATGCTGAGCATCTGCTTAGCATGGAGCTAAGGTCAGGGTCAAGGCGACATCGCTACGATCGGCGGGTCGGCCGAGCGGGGATCGAAGAAAGCGAAGTGACGGGATGGCATCGGCGCGAAGAATCGGGGCGCCAGACGCGAAGAATCGCGGCGTGCTGCTCGACGCCGCCGAGGAACTGCTCCTCGAGGAGGGCTACGGCGCGGTCACCTCACGCCGTGTCGCCGAGCGCGCCGGCCTGAAGCCGCAACTCGTGCACTACTACTTCCGCACGATGGAGGACCTCTTCCTGGAGGTGTTCCGGCGCAGGGCCGAGGAGGGCCTCGGCGTCCTGAAGACCGCGCTGGGGTCCCCGCAGCCGCTGTGGGCGCTGTGGAGGTTCAGCACGATGCCAGAGGCCACGCGGCTCACCATGGAATTCATGGGCCTGGCCAACCATCGGAAGGCGCTGCGGGCCGAAATTGTCTACTACGCCGAACGTTTCCGCGAGGAGCAGAACAAGGCCATCACCGCCGCGCTAACGCGTTACGGCATCGACACCTCGGATGTCCCGCCGGTCGTGTGGACGGTGTTTGCGACGAGTGTTTCACAGGCCATCGTGATGGAACGGGCGCTCGGCATGTCCACGGGCCACGACGAGACCTTCAAGTACTGCGAGGAATGGTTATGCCGACTCGAGGGTGAACCCCCTGCGGCGGACGATCACCAGGGGCGAATCGAGCAGAGCGCACCCTTCGGTCCCTGATTGGTCTTCACGACGACGCCGTCGACAGCAAGCGCACAATGGATGTTGGGACTCTTCGTGGTAATAGCCTGGGTGACTACCATCGCCCACTGATCGGGATCGGCCAACCGAACGTCCAGATTCCACTGCTGGTGGGGGCCGACATCGGCTTCGACATTGGGGCTGAACTGATACGGGTTGTGGCTGTAGTCCGCCCAGTTCGGCGGATCAACGTCGCGGTAGTAGATCTCCACGTTGAACGTCTGCTCGGCCCATACCGTGTAGTGGACGTTGTGCAGGGGCGGAGGCGCTGGGTCGTCCGCGGCCGCGGTTGTGGCGCCGAAGCTGAAACAGGCAGCCGCCAGCGCCGTTGCCGAGGCGATGCCGAGCACCGTCCTGGTCCTGATTGGCGCAGGCGGAAACATCATTTCCGAGATCTTAGAACGTTGTTTCCGCACGCGGCTCCGATTCGGCGATCTTGTCTTACCGGCTCAGGATCGTCGCCGACGCGGTGCCCGGGGCGCCGTAGACCTGAGCGAGCCCGACCCGCGGGTCTCCTGGCACCTGCCGATCGCCGGCCTCGCCGCGCAGTTGGCGCACCAGCTCGTGTACCTGTCGCAGACCCGAGGCGCCGATCGGCTCGCCGTTTGCGATCAGCCCGCCATCGGTGTTGATCGGCAGGGAGCCATCGATCTCGGTGGCACCATCGGCGAGCAGCTTCTCCTGCTCACCGTCGGCGCAGAGCCCGGTCTCTGCCATGTGGATGACCTCGGCGCCCGCGTCGGTGTCCTGCAACTGCGCGATGTCGATGTCCTCGGGACCGATTCCTGCCTGCTCGTAGGCGGCCTTGGCGGCGTACACGGTCGGCGACGGGTCCTCGTCCAGTGGCGCCGACGTCGCGTGCACCTCATAGGCGCCGAACGTCCGCGTCCTGATCTCGGTGGCCCGCACATACACCGGCTTGTCGGTGAACTTATGGGCGATGTCGCCCCGGCACATGATCACGGCTGCGGCCCCTTCGTCGGGCGCGCAGAACATGTACTGAGTCAGCGGGTAATTCAGCACAGTCGAGTTGAGGATCTCTTCCTCCGAGATCGGCTTGCGCCGAAATGCATTCGGATTCTTCTCACCGTTGCGGAAGTTCTTGGCGGCGACCTTGGCCAGCGTCGCCTGCGAAATGCCGTGCTTGTGCAGGTAATGGTTGGCCTTCATCCCGAAGAACTTGGTGGTCACGAACTGACCGTTCTCGGCGTACCACTGCGGCAGCGCGAGCTTGGCCGGGTCATCGGTGAATGCGCCGCGCGGGTGCTTGTCGAGCCCGATGGCGATGCCGATGTCGTACTTGCCCAACCGGATGGTGTCGGCGGTCTGCTGGATGGCGGTGGCCGCTGTCGCGCATGCGTTGAAGACGTTGGCGAAGGTGATGCCGGTCAGGCCAACGAGCCGGGTTACGGCGTCGGGGTTGGACACCTCATAGCTGCCGCCGAAGCCGAACTGGATGTCCTTCCAGTCCACCCCCGCATCAGTGAGCGCGAGCTGGATCGCGTCGGCACCCATCTCCATGGCGGTCTTGTCGAACCGGCCGAACGGGTGAAGCCCCACGCCGATGATCGCAACGTCGTTCATTGTTCGAAGTGTCCTCTCGACTCAGAGGGGCTGGAAGGCGAACGTGACGATCTCGTTGCCTTCCTCGTCGGTGCTCAACGGCACCATGGTCAGCTCGACCTCCTGGCCGAACTGCAGCTTGGCGGGGTCGTTCTCGGTGAGCCGGCCCTCGACGCGGATCACGTGGTCGAGTTGTACAAGACCGACGCCGAACGGGACGAAATCCTTGCCGATCGGGCCCTTGTACGGCCTGCCGGGCGGAAAGCCTTGGGTCGTCCAGGCGACGAGGGTGCCGCGCCGAGGCAGCAGCACGTCGGACATCTCGCCGGCGCTGCACTTGGGGCAGCGCCGCTGGGCGGGAAAGGCGGTGGCTCCGCACTTGCCGCAGGTGCTTCCGATGAGCTGGGGATTCTTGTCGGGCCAGGTAGAGATCTCCGGCGCGAGCGCGATCTGCTGTGTCGACACGTCGTTGACGATAATCGGAAATGGCGTTCTCGTCCAGGGAGAACAGACCGGCGAGCTGCGAGTTGACCAAGGAATGTCTCCTTCCGGCGGCGTCATCAATTGCAGACGGCCGCATCCTGTCTCACCGGTGATACAATCGCCGTTGTGCAATCAGTAAGCGTCCGCGAACTTCGCAACAAGGGGGGCGAAGTGCTCGACCGTGTGGAGCGCGGTGAACGCGTAATCGTGACCCGTGACGGCCGCGCAGTTGCTGAGCTGCGTCCGCTGCCACGCCGCAGCGTCGGACCTGTTGAACTCATCGCACGCAGGAAGCGTTTGCCGGCGGTTGACCCTGACACGCTGCGCCGCGACATCGACGACGTGCTCAATCCATCGCTGTGATGGACGGTGCGGCCGCGAAAGGGATGCTCGATACGTCGACAGTGATTCTGCTTGGGCGGATCGAGGATCCAGCGACGCTTCCCGACGAAGCCGTTATCAGCGCGATCACGCTGGCCGAGTTGTCGGTGGGGCCGCACGTCGCCCAGAGTGAAGATGATCGGGCGGCACGCCAGGCACATCTGCAGCAGGCAGAGTCGGACTTCGACGTGCTGGCCTTCGATGCCGAGTCAGCGCGCGCATTTGGTGCAGTCGCCGCAGCACTGCGAGCTTCTGGCCGAAAGCCGGCGGCACGCGCCTACGACGCCTTGATCGCTGCCAGCGCGATTGCATACGGCCTACCGCTTTTCAGCTGCAATCCGGCAGACTTCGACGCAATCCCGCAACTAGAGTTGCGGGCGGTCCCGCACCCCGATCACTCCCAGCGATGAGCCAGCTCAGTTGTCGGCCGTGACGCTGTAGCCAGCGACGAGTGCGGTGATGTCGCGACCGACGACCTCGGCGAACGACCGGTCTGCGTAGACGCCGGCCGCCCAATGGCGGGCGCACTCGCTGACGAGTGACTGCGCCACGTTCGCGACGTGTGCGACGTCGAAGTGTTCAGGCAGTTTGCCGTCCCGCTGGGCCCGCTCGAACACTTCGGCGAAGATCAACGACGTTCTCTCCAAGTGGTCATGGCCGGCCAGGGCCTGCCGATAGCCCTCCAGGATTGCCTCGATGATCAGTTCCGGTGGATTGCCGCGCATCGTGTCCTCGAGGTTGGTCAGGACGGCCGTGACGACCGCAGCCACCTCATACGGTTTGGCCAGCATCTCGGTTGCCACGCTGTGCGCGGCGTCCGTGGACATCACCCCGACCTCGAATAGCATATCCTCTTTGCGGGGGAAATAGAAGTAGAACAACGCCTTCGACACGCCCGCCGCCCGGCAGATGTCGGCCACGGTCGTGCGCGAATACCCGTTCGCGCGCCACAGCGCCATCGCCGCCTGTACCAGCGAGCGCCTGGTCTCGTGCGAACGGGCCTGCTGAAACGAAGCACGGCGCTGACCATGGTCAGCAACCGATGACTTCGCTATCTCGGTCATTTCCAATGCTTTCCCGCAAATCCAATAGTTGACCCGAGTCTAACTTATCGAATAACCTCGCTGTGTGGATGCCGACAAAGAGCAGATCGCCGAGGTGCTGATCCGCTACGCCACCGGGATCGACTCGAAGGACTGGCCACTGCTGCGCAGCTGCTGGACCGACGAGATCGACGTCGATTACCAACAGCTCGGGCGGTTCACCAGTCCCGACGCCCTCACCGAAGTCATGACCCGGCTGCACGAGAACATGGGCCCGACGTACCACCGGCTGTCGAATTTCGTCATTGACATAGATGAGGCCGGGGATCGCGCGACGGTGCGCTCGTACGTCCACGCCGCCCTGATGCTCCAACCAGATGACTCCACCAATTGGGTTGATGCCCTTGGACATTACGACGACGTCTTCGTCCGGACTCCCGACGGCTGGCGCATCAGCCAACGGGTATCCAGGACTGCGCGGACGCTGGCCGGCGGCGACCTCGCCATCGCGGCCGTGAAGGGACAATCGTGACCGACTTCGCGCAGAAGTATGGCCGATGGGCCGTCATCGCCGGCGCATCCGAAGGCATCGGCGCCAGTCTGGCCGACCAATTGGCCGCGCGCGGACTGGATCTCGTGCTGATTGCGCGTAAAGGACCGCTGCTCGACGAGGTGGCCGCCCGAGTTCGTGAGCAACACGGAGTACAGACGCGCGTCGTTGTCCAGGACCTCACCGATCCCGACGTGGGCGCGCGCGTTGCCGATGCCACTGACGGCCTTGACGTCGGGCTGTTGATCTACAACGCCGGCGCCTCTGACCGGACCACGACCTTCTTGGAGAACGAGGTCGAGTACTCGCTCAAGCAGATCAAGCTTGACTGCATCGGACCAATCGCATTGGCGCACCATTTCGGTACTGCCATGCGCGAGCGTGGTCGCGGCGGCATTGTGCTCGTCGCATCGCTGGCCTGCCTGGCCGGTTCGGCGACCCTCGCGGTGTATTCGGCCGTCAAGGCCTTTCAGCACAACTTCGCCGAAGGTTTGTGGTCCGAGCTGCGGCCACACGGGGTAGACGTGTGCTGCACTCCGCTCGGCATGACCTATACCCCCGCGTTTGAGCGCATGGGTATCGAGTACGACCCCGCCGCACACATGCTGTCTGAAGACGTCGCGCGCGAGATCATCGAGAACATCGGCAACGGCCCGGTTCACGTCGTGGGGGAGAACAACCGGGCGGCCGCGTCGGCGATCTGGACCATCGATCGGCGCGCACTCGTCGAGATGATGAGCGCGGCCTCGCTGGATTTCGCGAGCCGGAGGAACGCCTGATGCAATCGCAGGGGCCGCCGCGCGTCGTCGTCCACCCCACGGCATCATGAGCGTGCTTCTCGGACCGATCCGTCAGATCGGCTACGTCGTCACCGATCTCGACTTGGCGCTGGCAAGCTGGATCGAGTTGGGCGTTGGCCCCTGGCTCGTCATTCGACGGCTACCGATGCGCGCGCTCTACCGCGGTGAACCGTGCGAAACCACGCTGTCGCTGGCGTTGTCCAACAGCGGCGAGCTGCAGGTCGAGCTGATCCAGCAGCACGACGACACGCCCAGCATCTTCACCGAGTTCCTCGCCTCTAACGGTCCCGGCTACCACCAGTTGGCCTACTGGGCAGAGGATTTCGACGCCACTATGAAGGCCGTCGAGGACGCCGGCTGGCCCGTCGTCTGGTCCGGTGGTGAAGGTCTCGGTGTGCGATTCGCCTACGTCGAGCCGCCGAACAGCCCTGCTCACATATCGCGAATCGTCGAGATCGCCGAGCTCACCGACGCACAGGCGGCCAGCGCGACGTTCATCCGTGACGCCGCTGCGAATTGGGACGGCAGCGACCCGATCCGCGAAATGCGTTGACTTTGCGCTGACGGCGCGGCCTTATCGAACTTTCGCGCCATACGCGCAGAGTGAACGGCGGCGAAACTACTTGCCGCGCTTCATCACCTTGTCCGCGGCGGCCCAGTGTTCCTCCGACACCCACAACCGCGCGAAGGCCGCGACGGCCTCCGTCGTGGAGACGCCCTTCATCACGCGCTTGATCTCGCCGGCTGGGCGGCTGGCCAAGCCCCTGGCGATACCCCGCCAGTCTTCGTCGAAGGATGGCCGCGGTAATACCTTGTCCACCAAGCCAATCCGCTCAGCCTCGGCGGCGTCGAGCACGGTGCCGGTGCCGGCCAGCAGCAGCGCCTTGTTGTAACCCACCAACCCGACCAGCCGCTCGGCGCCGCCCCATGCCGGCATGATCTCCAGCGTCACTTGATTGAAGCCGATCTTGACGTCGTCGGCGGCGAGCCGGATGTCGGCCGCCACCGCGAACTCCGCGCCGCCGCCAAGCGCATGGCCGTTCAGCGCGGCGACGGTGGGTGTGGGAAACCCGGCGATGCGATCGCAGATCGAGCGCATGCGAAAGGCCATCGTCGATGCGTCCCATTCGGTGCGCAACGCGGCCAGTTCCTTCAGGTCGCCCCCGGACACGAACGCGCGGTCACCGGCGCCCGTGAGTACCAGCGCCTGAGCCCCTTCCGCCCCGTCGAGCGCCTTATCCAACTGGTCCATCGTCTCCAGTGAGAT
>JAJKIB010000557.1 GCA_021154745.1 Mycobacterium sp. | reverse complement strand
TGCACCGTCAGTGAGATGCCGTCGATGATCTGCTTGCCGTCGCGCCGAAACGTCACATCGACGAGTTCGAGAACCGGCGTCACGCCGATTGCCGCTGCCTCAACACCTCGAGCGCCTTGTCGGCATGCGTGTCCATGCTGAACTCGCTGGCGATCACGTCGAGCACGGTGCGGTCGGTGTCGATCACGAACGTCGTCCGCTTGACGGGCATCAACTTGCCGAGCAGGCCGCGCTTGACGCCGAACTGCGTCGCGACGGTTCCTTCGGAGTCGGACAGCAGCGGATAGTCGAACTTCTGCTGGTCGGCGAACTTCGCCTGCTTCTCAATGGGATCTGCGCTGATGCCGACGCGGCTGGCGCCGACGGCGGCGAACTCCGAGGCGAGGTCCCGGAAGTGGCAGGCCTCCTTGGTGCAGCCGGGCGTCATCGCCGCGGGATAGAAGAACAGCACGACCGGGCCGTTGGCTAGCAACCCTGTGAGGCTTCGCACAGTGCCCGTTTGGTCCGGTAGTTCGAACTCTGCTACCTGGTCACCACGTTTCATGGGTGTTCACGCTACGCCCGTCATGCCTAGCCGGTCTGGGAGGATTGTTCCGTGCAAGTAACCGCCAACCTCGCCATCACCACCTCGCGCGAGGACTTCCGGGCGCTGGCCGCCGGGCACCGCGTGGTCCCGGTGACCCGCAAGGTGCTCGCCGACAGTGAGACCCCGCTGTCGGCGTACCGCAAGCTGGCCGCCAACCGGCCAGGGACGTTCTTGCTGGAATCGGCCGAGAACGGCCGCTCGTGGTCACGGTGGTCGTTCATCGGTGCGGGCGCGCCATCCGCGCTGACGGTGCGTGACGGCGAAGCAGAGTGGCTGGGTGTGACGCCGAACGACGCACCCCGCGGCGGCGAACCGCTGCATGCGTTGCGGGCGACGCTCGAGCTGCTGAAAACCGAGCACGTGCCGGGGCTGCCGCCGCTGTCAAGTGGCTTGGTCGGATTCTTCGCCTACGACATGGTCCGCCGGCTGGAGCGGCTTCCGTCGCTGGCCGTCGACGACCTCGGACTGCCCGACATGCTGCTGCTGCTGGCCACCGACATCGCCGCCGTCGACCACCACGAAGGCACCATCACGCTGATCGCCAACGCGGTGAACTGGAACGGCACCGACGAGCGCGTGGACTGGGCGTACGACGACGCGGTCGCCCGGCTCGACGTGATGACCGCGGCGCTTTCCGCGCATCTGCCGTCGACGGTGGCGACGTTCGGCCACCCGGAGCCGTTGCACCGCTCGCAGCGCACGCTGGAGGAATACGGCGCGATCGTCGAGAAGCTCGTCGGCGACATCGAAGCAGGCGAGGCCTTCCAGGTGGTGCCGTCGCAGCGGTTCGAGATGGATACCGACGCCGACCCACTCGACGTTTACCGAATGTTGCGGGTGACCAACCCCAGCCCGTACATGTATCTGCTGAACGTGCCCAATGATGCTGGCGGACTGGACTTTTCGATCGTCGGCTCGAGCCCCGAGGCGCTGGTCACAGTCAAGGACGGCCGGGCGACCACGCATCCGATCGCAGGCACGCGGTGGCGCGGGCAGACCGAGGAAGAGGACCTGCTGCTCGAGAAGGAGCTGTCGGAGGACGAGAAGGAGCGCGCCGAGCACCTAATGCTGGTCGACCTCGGGCGCAACGACCTGGGCCGAGTCTGCCAGCCCGGCACAGTACGCGTCGACGACTACAGCCACATCGAGCGCTATAGCCATGTCATGCACCTGGTGTCGACGGTGACGGGGCTGCTGGCCGACGGTAAGACGGCGCTGGATGCGGTGACGGCCTGCTTCCCCGCCGGCACGCTGTCGGGCGCGCCGAAGGTCCGGGCGATGGAGCTGATCGAGGAGGTCGAGAAGACCCGCCGCGGCCTCTATGGCGGCGTGCTGGGTTATCTGGACTTCGCGGGCAACGCAGACTTCGCGATCGCCATCCGGACGGCGTTGATGCGTGACGGCACGGCATATGTGCAGGCCGGCGGTGGAGTCGTGGCCGACTCCAACGGCCCGTACGAGTACACCGAGGCGGCGAACAAGGCCAAGGCGGTCCTGAACGCTATCGCCGCGGCCGAAACGCTGACCGAGCCGTGATCCGCCTGGGCCAGCTCCTGCTCCTGCTGTCCGCGGGGGCGCTGTGGGCGGCGTCGCGAATGGTGTGGGTCGAGGTGCAGTCGTTCGACGGGCTCGGGCAACCCAAGACCACGGCGCTCAACGGGGCGTCGTGGTCGACGGCGTTGGTGCCGCTGGCGGTATTGTTGCTGGCCGCCGCGGTGGCGGCGCTGGCCGTGCGGGGCTGGCCACTGCGGTTGCTCGCGGTGCTCGTCGCCGCGGCGAGCGCGGGAATGGCCTATCTGGCCATCAGTTTGTGGGTCATTCGCGACGTCGCGGTGCGGGCCGTGCATCTCGCCGACGCGCCGGTGGCAGACCTGGTCGGCACGCAGCGGCACTATGGGGGCGCGGTGGTCACGGTGGTGGCAGCCGTCGTCACGCTCGCCGGTGCGGTGCTGTTCATGCGTTCGGCGACGAGAGCACGGCCGGAAGCGACCCGGTATCAGCGTCGTGCCGCGGCGCAAGGCGAGGAACCGACCGCGGCGACGTCGGAGCGCGCGATCTGGGAAGCCCTCGACGAGGGGCGAGACCCGACCGATCCGGACAACAAGGGTCGGTGATCGATCGTGCTCTGGTGGCGGTTACCCTTCGTTGAAGATCAAGCGGCATTCGAAGGGAATCGACGGGTATGAGTTCGGCGACTGTGCTCGACTCCATCATCGAGGGAGTCCGTGCCGACGTCGCCGCTCGTGAGGCCGTCGTTCCCCTCGCCGAAATCAAGGAAATGGCCAAGGACGCGGCGGCGCCGCTGGACGTGCTGGCCGCACTGCGCGAACCGGGCATCGGCGTGATCGCCGAAGTGAAGCGGGCAAGCCCGTCGCGAGGCGAGCTGGCGTCGATCTCCGATCCGGCCAAGCTGGCCAGCGCTTACGAGGACGGCGGAGCGCGTGTCATCAGCGTGCTGACCGAGCAGCGCCGGTTCAACGGTTCGCTCGAGGATCTCGACTCGGTGCGCGCGGCAGTGTCAATCCCTGTGTTGCGCAAGGACTTTATCGTCCGGCCGTATCAGATTCACGAAGCTCGTGCGCACGGTGCCGACATGCTGCTGCTGATCGTCGCCGCGTTGGAGCAGTCGGTGCTCGCGTCGATGCTGGATCGCACCGAGTCGCTGGGAATGACGGCGCTCGTCGAGGTGCACACCGAGGAGGAGGCCGACCGCGCGCTGCAGGCGGGCGCGAAGGTCATCGGCGTCAACGCGCGCGACCTCAAGACACTTGATGTCGATCGTGATTGCTTCGCGCGCATCGCACCAGGGCTGCCGAGCAATGTCATTCGGATTGCGGAGTCTGGGATACGCGGCACCGCCGATCTGCTCGCATACGCCGGGGCAGGCGCCGACGCGGTGCTCGTCGGTGAGGGTCTGGTCACCAGTGGGGATCCCCGCGGCGCCGTTGCCGATTTGGTCACCGCAGGCACGCATCCGTCCTGCCCGAAACCCGCGCGCTGACTTGCGATGAGCCGCTTGGGCGAAGAGATTCACTGATGTCCGATTTCGCCGGCCCGGAGCTGCCGCGTTCCAGCGCGGCCGTCGCCGAACCGACCGTTCACGATCCGGACGCGCGTGGCCATTTCGGTGTCTACGGCGGGCGGTTCGTCCCCGAGGCGCTGATGGCCGTCATCGAAGAGGTCACCGCCGCGTATGAAAAGGCCCGCGGCGACCAGGCTTTCCTCGACGAGCTGGACCGGTTGCAGCGGCACTACAGCGGACGGCCGTCGCCGTTGTACGAAGCCGAGCGCCTTTCCGAGCACGCGGGCGGCGCACGGCTGTTCCTGAAGCGAGAAGACCTCAACCACACCGGATCTCACAAAATCAACAATGTGCTCGGTCAGGCGCTGCTGGCGCGCCAGATGGGCAAGACGCGGGTGATCGCCGAAACCGGCGCCGGACAGCACGGGGTGGCTACCGCAACAGCGTGCGCGCTGCTGGGACAGGAATGCATCATCTACATGGGTGCGATAGACACCGCTCGGCAGGCGCTGAACGTGGCGAGGATGCGCCTGCTCGGCGCCACCGTGGTGTCGGTCGAGTCCGGCTCCAAGACGTTGAAGGACGCGATCAATGAGGCGTTCCGTGACTGGGTCACCAACGCGGACAACACCTATTACTGTTTCGGCACTGCCGCAGGCCCGCATCCGTTCCCGACGATGGTCCGCGACTTTCAGCGCGTGATCGGGCTGGAAGCGCGGGTGCAGATCGTCGAGCAGGCGGGTCGGTTGCCCGACGCGGTAACGGCGTGCGTGGGCGGCGGTTCGAATGCGATCGGCATCTTCCATGCGTTCATCGACGATCCCGGAGTCCGGCTGGTCGGCTACGAGGCGGCGGGTGACGGTGTCGAGACGGGGCGTCACGCCGCGACCTTCACCGGCGGCTCGCCCGGCGCGTTCCAGGGCTCGTTCTCGTATCTGCTGCAGGACGAAGACGGGCAAACGATCGAATCGCATTCGATCTCAGCGGGTTTGGATTACCCCGGGGTCGGCCCGGAGCATGCCTTCCTGAAGGACACCGGCCGTGCGGACTACCGGCCGGTCACCGACGCCGAGGCGATGGACGCCTTCTCACTGTTGTGCAAGACCGAAGGCATCATTCCCGCGATCGAGTCCGCGCACGCGGTTGCGGGCGCGTTGAAGCTGGGCGGTGAGTTGGGCCGCGGGGCGATCATTCTGGTGAACATGTCGGGCCGCGGCGACAAGGATGTCGAGACGGCAGCCAAGTGGTTCGGACTGTTGGACGGTGCGTCATGAGCCGGCTCGCTTCGTTGTTTGAGGGCTGCCGCGCCGAGGGGCGTTCGGCGCTGATCGGCTATCTGCCCACAGGCTTCCCGGATGTGCCGACGTCGATTTCGGCGATGACGGCCATGGTCGAATCCGGTTGCGACATCATCGAAGTCGGTATCGCGTACTCAGATCCGGGGATGGACGGGCCTGTTATCGCGGCGGCGGCGGAGGCGGCATTGCGCGGCGGGGTGAGGGTGCGCGACGCGCTGGCGGCGGTCGAGGCGATCAGCAAGGCCGGCGGCAGGGCCGTCGTGATGACCTATTGGAATCCGGTATTGCACTGGGGTGTCGACGCATTCGCTCGCGACCTGGCCTCTGCGGGCGGGCTCGGGTTGATCACGCCTGACTTGATTCCGGATGAGGCCGACGAGTGGTTGACCGTGTCGGATAACCACGATCTTGACCGGATATTTCTGGTGGCACCGTCGTCGACGCCGGAGCGGTTGGCAACGACGGTCCGGGCATCACGCGGATTCGTGTATGCGGCTTCGACAATGGGGGTGACAGGCGCTCGTGATGCGGTGTCGGTCGCGGCACCCGAACTCGTAGGCCGGGTGAAGGCGGTATCGGATATTCCGGTCGGCGTCGGACTCGGCGTACGGTCCCGCGAACAGGCGGCGCAGATCGGTGCCTACGCGGACGGGGTTATCGTGGGGTCGGCGTTGGTGTCGGCGTTGAAGGACGGTATTCCGGCGGTGCGGTCGCTGACCGTGGAGCTCGCCGATGGTGTGCGGCAGAGGATTCCGGCGTGACGACCACAGTTCTGGCCTACATTCCCAGCCCTTCGCAGGGCGTCTGGCACGTCGGCCCGGTGCCCCTTCGGGCGTACGCGCTGTTCATCATCGTTGGCATCGTGGTGGCGCTGGTGCTCGGTGACCGGCGGTGGGTTGCCCGCGGCGGCCAACCCGGGGTCATCTACGACGTCGCGTTGTGGGCGGTGCCGTTCGGCTTGATCGGTGGCCGGCTCTATCACGTCATCACGGACTGGCGGACATACTTCGGCGACGACGGTGCAGGGCTGGCGGGAGCGCTTCGCATCTGGGACGGCGGCCTCGGCATCTGGGGTGCGGTGGCACTGGGCGGCGTCGGTGCGTGGATAGGATGCCGGCAGCATGGCATTCCGTTGCCGGCGTTCGGTGACGCGATCGCACCGGGAATCATTCTGGCGCAGGCCATTGGCCGGTTGGGCAACTACTTCAATCAGGAGCTGTACGGACGACCGACCACACTGCCGTGGGGCCTCGAGATCTATGAGCGCCGCGACGCCGCCGGTGCGCTCGACACGTTGAACGGTGCGTCGACGGGCCAGTTGATCGAGGTGGTCCATCCGACGTTCTTGTACGAATTGCTCTGGAATGTCCTGGTTTTCGCAGCGCTGATCTATATCGATCGGCGATTCAAGATCGGCCACGGCCGGTTGTTCGCGATATATGTGGCGGGCTACTGCGTTGGCCGGTTCTGGATCGAGCTGATGCGCAGTGACGTGGCAACACACATTGCGGGAATTCGGGTCAACTCGTTCACGTCGACGTTCGTGTTCATCGGCGCGGTGGTGTACATCATGGTCGCGCCGAAGGGCCGAGAGGATCCCGCCTCCCTTGCCGGCAAGCCGGAGAAGGTCGAGGACGAAGAAGACGCGGTCGAGACATTCGCCAAGGAGCTGACCGCAGTGGCCGCAACGACCGGTGTCGTCGCCGCTGCCAAGGCTGCGGGTGACGCCGAGGACGAGGACGCCAAGGCGGCCGACGAGGACGACGAAGACAAGGCCGAGGAAACCGAAGAACCTGAGGCTGCGGACGCCGAAGCACTTGGCGCCGACGTGGCGGGGGTGCCGGCCGAAACTGTTGAAGAAGCCGAGGAGTTCGCCGCGGAAGGCGAGGAAGAACCCGAAGGGTCCGGCGTGGGTTTGGGCGCGGTCGAGGGTGAAGAGGCTGTCGAGGCGCTGGAGGCCGCCCCCGAGGTTCACGTAGTGGCGCTCGAAGCCGCCGATGAGGCCGAGGCTGTCGCCGACGAGGTGGCCGCCAAAGACGAAGCCGACGAAGCCGCAGAAGACGAAGCGGCAGTGCCAGAGACTGAGACCGAAGAC
>JAJKIB010000556.1 GCA_021154745.1 Mycobacterium sp. | reverse complement strand
GGCAGCAGCTGCGGGTGGGTCTGCGGGACGTGGTAGCCCTCCATGAAGGCCTCGGTCGCGAGCTTCCAGTTGACCGGGAGCAGGCACGACTTCCACCACTCGGTGCGCAGCGCGCCGACCTTCCATTCATCGTGCTTGGACGCGAACGGCTCGATGCACTCGCGCAACGGCGGTGCACTGTCGTCGAGGTTGATCCACGCGCACCCGCCCCATAGCTCACACCGAACCGGGACGAGGCCGAGATCGTCGGCGCCCAGGTTGCTTTCGTCGAACACCTCGGGCCGCAACACGAACGTGTTGGCACCATCGAGTCCCCAGCACCACCCATGGAACGGGCATACAAAACTGCGACGGGACCCGCAGCCCTCCACGATCTTCATCCCTCGATGGCGACAGGAGTTGTAGAAGGCCCGAACGTTGTCGCCGTCGAGCCGGACGACGATGACCGACTGGTCGAGGATCTCGTACTCCACGAAGTCCCCGCGCGCGGGAATCTCTTCGAGCCGGCACGCCATCTGCCACACCCTGGGCCAGAACAACTCTGCCTCAAGGGCATAGAACTCTTCGTCGTAGTAGCGCTGTTTCGGGATCCGGTCCACAGCCTGGACCGCCCAGGGAACGGGAAGCGGTGTCCAGTTCACTTCGGTCAATTGGCTCACCCTCTGCCTCGGCGTTGGGAATCACGATTGGCGAGCGATTTCGTATCTTAGCAAAAATAGCAAGTTCGGCTGGAGCGTCTTTCAAGCGAATACTGGAGCCATGGACAACTGGATCGACGAGCTTGCGCGCGGCCTCGGCGAGGCACCCCTGACCTCCAACGAGATGACCGAGCTACTCGACGCGGCCGGCGATGTCGCGCATCGGGTGGAACGCAAGATGACTCCGCTCTCCACGTTCGTGGTCGGCTGCGCCGTCGGGCGCAAGCTCGCAAGCGGGGCGGAGCGCATCGAGGCGCTCAGCGAGGCGTTGAGGGAACTCGAGTCACGGCTCCCGCCGAAGGCGCCGGAGAGCTAAGCAGCGGGCGGGATGATGGAGGGCGGCACTCGTTGGCCACCGGCTCCCACCAGCCGTTTCCACAGGTAGCTGGCTAGTCGCCCTTGTAATTCTCGATTCCGTTCATCCAGTCGGGTTCGCCCGCGTCGCCGGACGCCATCAGCGCCCACATCCCGACACCCTGATCGTGGCCGGAAGCCATTACGAAGCCCAACTCCCGATGCGTTTCGTCCTGGCCGGGCCGGATAACCACCTCGACGATCTTGTTGGCGCGCCCTTCCGCGGTGACACCCGCGAATGCTCCCTGGGTGTAGACCGCACTCTCGTGAACGACGATGTTGTCCGCCTTCGGCGCGTCGTTACCACTGCCTACGAGCTCAGCGATATTGGGTGAGCCGTGATTGGCCCCCTCCTTCAGGGCCGGGGAGTACACGCAGGACAGCACGTTCTCCCCTTCATCGGTGGGCGCCAGCTTCTCGGCGTAGTTCACCACGGCGAGGTGACTGTTCACGATCGCTTGCCCGGTCGCCTCCGGATCATCAAGTGGTGCATAGGAGATCGGTGGCTTCGAGTGCGATGTACCCGCGTCAGTGAGAGCGGTACGCCACTCGTCGAAGTGTTGTTCGATATGCGGCACACACCGATCGACTCGGTCCGAGTAGCTCAACTTCATGAATTCCGAGTGACTGGAATCGATGGTGATCGGGGGCGGGCTGGGGTGATAGAAGAAGTTCATGATGAGCGAGGTGCCGCCGACGATCGCTCCGATGATCGCAACGGCTGTGGTCGCCCACCAGTGGGTGCGGCCGGGATTCCAGTCCGCTACCAGGTGATGTTATGCCGGGACCATTCCCCAGATCAGGGAAACCACGCCGCAAGGGCGGACGGGTCGACTCCGTAGCGGTTGTTGGGCGGTCGCCCAACGGTTAGTCTGCCTTCATGATTCCGCGACCCGCTGACGAGCGGTCGAAGGTTGGCCGGGAGGCGACGCGGGAGGCGCTGATCGATGCGACCGCCCAAATCATCCTCGAAGAAGGGTATGCAGCGGCGACGTCGCGGCGGGTGGCGGCCCAGGCCGGCGTCAAGCCGGCGCTCGTGCACTACTACTTCCCCAGCATGGACGATTTGTTCGTCGCCGTGCTGCGCGACAAGGCCGAGTCGAACCTCCAGCGCCAGCGCCAGGCGATGGCCGAGTCCGAACCACTGCATGCGTTGTGGCAGCTCAGCGGCGCGCAAGACGCGCAGTTGTTCACAGAGTTCCTTGCGATGGCCAACCACCGCAAGGCCATCCGCAGCGAAATCGTTTCATACGCAATGCGTTTCCGCGATATCGAAGAGGGCGCGATGACGCTGGCGCTCAAGGCCCGCGGCATCGACCTCGAGTCTTTTCCCCCCGTGGTCATGTCGATGATCATGGGCAGCCTGGCCCGCATGGTGCTGCACGAGCAGGGACTCGGCATCACGCGCGGGCACGACGAAGCGAGGGCGTTCATCGCCCAGTGCCTCGATCGATTCGAAATGCCCTCATGGGACCCCCAGCAGCCAGCACCTGGGCGACCGCCCAGTGACCCAGATCGCTCCGGCGATTCGGAGGTGACCAGCAACACAATGGCTTGAGGTAATCGGTTTCGCCTGAGAAGTTATATCGGCTAAGTTAAGGCCTCGATCGGCCTGCGGCAGGCACTAGAAGAGGGCATATATATGGGCACCGAACGTCAGGAGCGAATCGTCTGATGTTGCGTCTTGCCAAGCGCATTTGGGTACCGCTGGTCATCGTGCTGGTGGTGGTCTTAGCGGCGTTCGTCGTGGACCGCTTCCGCGGATTCTTCGGCCACACCGTGCTCACCAAGCCGGGCGCGGGCCTGGTCAACGACCCCGAGCCGTTCAACCCCAAAGTCGTGAAGTACGAGATCTTCGGCACCGGGACTGTGGCGACCATCAACTACCTCGACCTCGACGCGCAGCCGCAGAAGGCCGAGAACACGTCGCTGCCGTGGTCGCTCACCCTCACCACGACCGCGCCCGCCGCCAGCCCGAACATCATTGCGCAGAGCGACGGCAGCAGCATCACCTGCAGGATCACCGTCGATGACGTAGTTAAGGATGAGAGGACCGTCGACGGCGTGAACGCCCAGACCTTTTGCTTGGTGAAGTCGGCATGAGCAACACACATGTCGGCGCACACCCGATGATTCCGCGATTCATTCGCCTCTTCTCGGTGCCGATCCTGCTGGGCTGGCTGGCGCTCGTCGTCATCGTGAACGTCGTCGCGCCTCAGCTGGAAAAGGTGGGCGAGGCGCACGCGGTGTCGTTGGCTCCCGACGACGCACCGTCGCTCCAGGCGATGGAGCGCATCGGTAAGACGTTCCAGGAGTTCGACTCCAACAGCTCGGCGATGATCGTGCTGGAAGGCGACCAGCCTCTCGGCGACGCTGCGCACAAGTATTACGACGGCCTCATCGACAAGCTCGAAGCCGACAAGAAGCATGTCGAACACATCCAGGACTTCTGGGGTGATCCGCTGACCGCCTCGGGCGCGCAGAGCGCCGACGGTAAGGCCGCCTACGTGCAGGCCTACCTGGCAGGCAACCAGGGCGAAAGCCTGGCCAACGAGTCTGTGCAATCGGTCCGTGACATCGTGGCGAACGCACCGCCGCCACCGGGCATCAAGGCATATGTCACCGGTCCGGCACCGCTCACCAACGACCAGCACCACGCGGGCGACAAGAGCATCAAGCTGATCACTGGCATCACCATCTGCGTGATCTTCGTGATGCTGCTGTTCGTCTACCGATCGATTGTCACCGTGCTGCTGGTGCTGGTGATGATGTTCATCGAGCTGGCCGCTGCCCGGGGAATCGTTGCCGCACTTGGCTATTACGACCTGATTGGGCTGTCGACGTTCGCCGTCAACCTGCTCACGACACTGGCGATAGCGGCGGGAACGGACTACGCGATCTTCCTCGTCGGCCGCTATCACGAGGCGCGCGAGAACGGCGAGGACCGCGAAACCGCCTTCTACACGATGTATCACGGCACCGCCCACGTCATTCTGGGGTCGGGTCTGACCATTGCCGGTGCCACATTCTGTCTGCACTTCACGCGGCTGCCCTACTTCTCAACGCTGGGCATTCCGTTGGCGATCGGCATGCTCGTCGCTGTCGCGGCGGCACTGACCATGGCGCCCGCCTTGCTGACAATTTGCAGTCGGTTCGGCCTGTTCGATCCGAAGCGGGCGATGAAGACTCGCGGGTGGCGCCGGATCGGCGCGGCCGTGGTGCGTTGGCCGGGGCCGATCCTCGCCGCGTCGGTGGCTCTCGCGCTGGTCGGTCTGCTCGCGCTTCCGTCGTACAAGCCGAGCTACAACGACCGCGATTACCTGCCCAAGGACATCCCGGCCAATCAGGGCTACGCGGCGGCCGACCGGCATTTCCCGCAGGCCCGGATGAACCCGGAGATGCTGCTGGTCGAGACCGACCATGATGTCCGCAATTCAGCGGACATGCTGGTGGTCGACCGAATCGCCAAGGGCATCTTTCACATTCCTGGCATCGGCAGGGTGCAGTCCATCACCCGACCGCAGGGCACGCCGATCGAGCACACGTCGATCCCGTTCCTGATCAGCATGCAGGGCACCAGCAACCAGATGAACCAGGACTACATGCAGAATGTCATGGCCAACATGCTGAAGCAGGTCAACGACATGCAGACCACCATCAACTCGATGGAGAAAATGCAAGCCATCACGGTGCAGATGGCCGCCACCACGCACAGCATGGTCACCAAGATGAAGGGCATGACTGTCGACATCGAGGAATTGCGCGACAATATCTCCAATTTCGACGACTTCTTCCGTCCCCTGCGCAATTACTTCTATTGGGAACCGCACTGCTACGACATCCCCATTTGCTGGTCGATCAGATCGGTTTTCGACACGCTTGACGGCATCGACACGATGACGGATGACATCAAGAACCTCATGCCCGACATGGAGCGCCTTGATGCGCTCATGCCGCAGATGGTCGCGTTGATGCCGTCGATGATCGACACGATGAAGAGCATGCAGACCATCACGCAGACGATGTACCAGAGTCAGAAGAGCCAGCAGGACCAGATGCAGGCCATGCAGGAGAATCAGGGCGCGATGGGCCAGGCGTTCGATGCGTCGAAGAACGACGATTCGTTCTACTTGCCACCCGAGGTATTCGACAATCCGGATTTCAAGCGCGGCATGAAGATGTTCGTCTCGCCGGATGGCCATGCGGTGCGGTTCATCATTTCCCACGAAGGTGATCCCGCGACCGCTGAAGGCATTAAGCTGATCCCGCAGATCAAGAACGCAGCATTCGAGGCCATCAAGGGCACGCCGTTGGAGGGCTCGAGGATCTATATGGCGGGCACCGCGTCCACCTACAAAGACATGCAGGAGGGTTCGAACTGGGATCTTCTGATCGCCGGAATAGCTTCGCTTTGCTTGATTTTCATCATCATGCTGTTGCTAACTCGAGCGGTGATCGCTTCGGCGGTCATCGTCGGGACGGTATTGCTCTCCCTAGGCACGTCGTTCGGATTATCCGTGCTGATTTGGCAGCACATCCTGGGCATCCAGCTGCACTGGATGATCATTGCGATGTCGGTGATCATCCTGCTGGCGGTGGGATCCGACTACAACCTGTTGTTGGTATCCAGGTTCAAAGAGGAAATACACGCCGGAATCAAGACCGGGATCATCAGGTCCATGGCCGGCACCGGTGCGGTGGTGACGTCTGCCGGTTTGGTGTTCGCGTTTACCATGATGTCGATGGTGGTCAGCGACCTCATCGTGGTCGGCCAGGTCGGCACCACAATCGGTCTCGGCTTGTTGTTCGACACCCTCGTGATCCGTTCGTTCATGACACCATCGATAGCAGCGATGATGGGCCGCTGGTTCTGGTGGCCGCAGAACGTGCGAACCCGGCCGAAACCTGTGCCATGGCCGACACCGCCGCGGCACTCGGCCGAGACTCCGGTCAGCGTCGGTACCGGCGCTGATGAAAACCCAACGGGCCCAATCAGATAGGTATGTGATGAAGGGATTACGTCTGGCTTCGATCGCCGCCGCGGCGATTGCGCCTGCCCTGATGTTTGCCGCACCGGCGCACGCCGACCCCGATACGGATTTCGCCAACGAACTCCACACCTATGGCATCTACGGCCAGAAGGACTACAACGCGTGGATCGGCAAGATCGCCTGTAAGCGGCTCTACAACGCCGTCGACCAGGATGCCGACAAGTCGGCGAAGTTCGTCTTCGTTCAACTGCCGAAGGGCAGCACCACGGAGCAGGCGTGGCAGTTCCTCGCTGCAGCGCTGCGCACCTACTGCCCCGACAAGCTGCCGGTCCTCGAAGCCGCCGCACGACAGTAAGGAGCTACATATGTGGATCAAAGCGAGTGTCGCAGCGGCTGTTGTCAGCGCGGCGGCGATGGCAGTTCCCGCGGTGGCGTCCGCGGACGCCACCGACGACTATCCGATTCCGAATCGGATACTCAAGACGACGTGCACTGTCGATCAGTACATGGCGGCAGTGCGCGACTCTGAGCCGGTCTACTACGAGCGCTACATGATCGACTACCACAACAGGCCCGTCGACGTCCAAGACGCCGCCCGTGACCGCATCTACTGGTTCTTCTCGTTGGACTACGCCGGACGGCGGCAGTATTCCGAGGATACCGCGACGAACGTCTACTACGAGCAGATGGCAACGCACTGGGGCAACTGGGCCAAGTTGTTCTTCAACAACAAGGGCGTCGCCGCGCATGGCACCGACATCTGCGCCAACTACCCACCGAACGACCCAACCGTCTGGGATTGGTGACGGGGTAGTTCAGGGCAGCCCGCTGAACAACGGACTCAAGACCGCCTGGAACGGGTCCGGCGGTGGCGGCGGATCTACAGGCGGTTGAGGCGCTGGCGTTTGCGGCGCAGGCGCGGCAGGAACCGGTGCCTGCTCGGCCGCCAACGGCGCGGCGGGTGGCGGAGCAACTGGCCCCGGAGCCACTGGCCCCGGAGCCACTGGCCCCGGAGCAACCGGCGCCGGGACGGCCCCCTGAGGCGACGAAGATAACGGCACCCCGAGGTGTGCCACGGGTGGCGGGGCGGTCGCGGCAGGCACCGCAACTGGTGGCGAAGTGACCGGCGCCGCGACCGGTGCCGCGGCTGGCGGAGCGGAAACCGTCTGCTGAGGAGCCGGCACGGCAACCGGTTCAGGCGCCACTGCGGCATCGGGCTCGGCTGGCGGCGGGAGTGGCTTGGGGGAAGCCGGTGGAGCGGGCGGCGGCACCGCAGCCAGCGGTTGGACCTGTGGAGATTGCCGCGCCGACACCGGTGCGGGATCGATGGGGACACTCGCCGAAGTCGCGGAGGCGCCCTGGGCCGCCGCGTTTCTGGCCTGCATCGACGCGTTTTCGACATTGAGCGACGAACCGGCAGCGAGGGACAGCGCCGCCCCGCAAACCGCCACCGCGGCGGCCGAAATGGTCAGCTTTTTCGCATTCGACACCGGCCACGGCCGATCATGTCGCGGCGCGTCACTGGGTAGCTCAACGGGCCGCGACTCGGCGGCCTGTGAGGTATCGGTCTCGCTGACCGACGGCGAGACAACCGTGTCGGCAGCCGCCGGGGTGGTCGATTTCTTCGCAGGCGGGACCCGCCAGGGCCGATCGTGCGGCGTTTCGGCCT
>JAJKIB010000555.1 GCA_021154745.1 Mycobacterium sp. | reverse complement strand
TGTCTGGAGACCTCATTCGTTTGGAAGGATGAAGTCTCATGGCACGTCCCTCGAAGTACCCGCCGGAGCTGCGTGAGCGCGCGGTCTCGTTGGTGCGGGAGAACCGTCAGGACTATCCCTCGGAGTACGAGGCGATTCGGTCGATCGCGACGAAGTTGGGGATCGCGACTCCGGAGACGCTGCGCAAGTGGGTGCGGCAGGCGGAGGTGGACGCCGGTGTCCGGTCCGGGACGACGACCTCGGAGTCTGAGCAGCTGAAGGCGTTGAAGAAGGAGAACGCGGAGCTGCGCCGGGCCAACGAGATCCTCAAGGCGGCCTCGGCTTTCTTCGCGGCGGAGCTCGACCGCCCACATCGGTGATCGTCGCCTTCATCGACGAGCACAAGGACCGGTTCGGGGTCGAGCCGATCTGCGCCGTGCTGTCCGAGCACGGCTGCCCGATCGCCCCGTCCACCTACTACGACAACCGAACCCGTCGACCGTCGAAGCGGGCGGTCCGAGACGCCGCACTCACGGCACTGATCGAGGCCGAACGTGCCAACAGCCGGTTCGTGGCCGGCCTCGGCGCCCGCAAGATGTGGCTGCGGTTACGCTCGAAGGGACACGACGTGGCCCGATGCACAGTGGAGCGGCTCTACCGGCAGCTGGGGATCAGCGGAGTGACCCGGGCCAAGGCGCCGCGGACCACCACGCCGGACCCCAGGGCCGACCGGCCCCAGGACCTGGTCGACCGACAGTTCCTGGCCACCAAACCGAACCAGCTGTGGGTCGCGGACTTCACCTACGTCCCCACCTGGGACGGCATGGTCTACGTCGCATTCGTCTTCGACGTCTTCTCCCGGATGATCCTCGGCTGGCGAGCCGCCTCGACGATGACCACCCCGCTGGTCCTCGACGCCCTGGAGATGGCGATCTGGGCCCGCCGACGCGAAGGCGTCACCGACCTGACCGGCCTGGTGCACCACACCGACGCCGGCAGCCAAGGCGGATTCAATCGGTCGTCGCAACACCTTGATCACGGAGGTGTTGAGTGGGACGACGAAGGAAGCAGGCGCCGCAGGCACCGGTCGGGGCGCGGCGGCAGTGGGCCGCGGATCGGGCGATGCGACCGCCGATGCGCTCACCCGGGCGCCCCGAGCCATCGCGTGCTGTGCAACGGGAGTTCTGGCGCCTGATCGCGTCTGGGGTCACAACCGTCCAGTCCGCCGAGGGGGTGGGCGTGTCGGCGCCGGTCGGGATCCGATGGTTTCGACACGCTGGCGGGATGGCGCCGCTGAGTCTGGACGAGCCCTCGGGCCGCTATCTGTCGTTCGCCGAGCGTGAGGAGATCGCGTTGCTCAAGGCGCAGGGAAAGGGCGTGCGTGAGATCGCACGCACGATCGGCCGCGATCCTGGGACCGTTTCTCGTGAGCTCCGCCGCAATGCCGCGACCAGGGCCGGCAAGCCGGTCTACCGCGCCGTGGTGGCGCAGTGGAAGGCGCAGCAGGCCGCCAAGCGCCCGAAGACAGCGAAGCTGGTAGGCAATGACCGGTTGTGCGAGTACGTGCAAGACCGGCTCGCCGGGAACGTTCGTAGACCCGACGGCACGCTCGTCGCGGGCCCCAAGACGCCGCCGTGGAAAGGGCTGAACAAGCCCCATCGCCAAGACAGGCGGTGGTCAACTGCGTGGAGCCCAGAGCAGATCGCGAACCGGCTTGAGGTCGACTTCCCCGATGATGAGTCCATGCGGATCAGCCACGAGGCGATCTACCAGTCGCTGTTCATCGAGGGACGTGGTGCGCTCAAGCGCGAACTGGTCGCGTGTCTGCGCACGGGCCGAGCGTTGCGGGAGCCCAGGGCTCGGTCACAGAACAAGCCGCAGGGGCACGTCACCGCTGACGTCGTCCTCAGCGAGCGTCCCGCCGAGGCCGAAGACCGCGCCATCCCCGGCCATTGGGAAGGCGACTTGATCATCGGGACGGACAGGTCAGCGATCGGCACGCTCGTCGAGCGCAGCAGTCGCTCAACGCTCCTGGTCCATCTACCCAGGCTGGACGGCTGGGGCGAGAAGCCGTATGTGAAGAACGGGCCCTCGCTCGGCGGATACGGGGCCGTCGCGATGAACGCCGCGCTGACGGCATCGATGACCACGTTGCCCGAGCAACTACGAAAGACGTTGACCTGGGACCGCGGGAAGGAGCTTTCCGGCCACGCCCAGTTCGTCCTGGAGACCGGGACGCGGGTCTTCTTCGCTGACCCCCACTCGCCCTGGCAGCGACCGACGAACGAGAACACCAACGGCCTACTGCGGCAGTACTTCCCCAAGGGCACCGACCTGTCGCGCTGGTCCGCCGAGGACCTCGAGGCCGTCGCTCACGCACTCAACAACCGGCCCCGAAAGATCCTTGGGTGGAAGACACCCGCCGAAGTCTTCGAGGAGCAACTACGCTCACTCGAACAACCCCGTGTTGCATCGACCGATTGAACTCGCCCAATACACCTCTATCGCCTTCACCCAACGACTGCTCGAGGCCGGCGTGGACCCCTCCGTCGGATCGGTGGGAGACGCCTACGACAACGCGCTCGCGGAGTCCCAGATCGGGCTCTACAAGAGCGAGCTGATCTGGCCCCACGGCCCCTGGCGCGACCGCGACCACGTCGAGCACGACACCCTGAATTGGGTGCACTGGTTCAACACCGAACGCCCGCACGAGTCCATCGACGACTTGACCCCACGCCAGACCGAGGAGGTCCACTACGCTGCCAGAAACCGGCTCCGCGAAGCCGGATGACACACCAAAACCTGTCTCCGGAAACTCCGGGGCGCCTCATTATGTGTGCGCCACCTGCCGTGCGTGTATCGCGGTTGGGGTGTTGTGCTGATGAGTGGCGTCGGGGGCGTCCGGTGTTGCGGTGGGGTTGGGCCTAGCATGGTTGGGCCGTGGATGCGGTTGGTCGGCGGGCGATCCATAGCCGCCGTTCGGTGATTACGTGCAGGTCGCTGCGACGGCGTATGTCGCTCGTTCCACCGTTGAGGAGCGCGTCGAGCGCTTCCCGGTCGGTGGTGTCCAGCAGATCGGCGACCGCGCCGCGGATGCGCATCAGCGTGGCAGCGGCGTAATCGGCGACCACGGGAGCCGACGGTGGCGCGAGGTCGACGACGATCGGGCGATCCCTCTCCACGACCAGGCCGGTCCGGGTCAGGCGGATGCCCCAGTCGCTGCCCATCGTCGGCATGTCGACGGTCCGGTCGGCGGCGAGCAGTGCATGGGCGCGTGCCTCGGCTGCGCCACCTGGAGTGTGGTCGGGCAGGAAACGCGGGAAGCCGGCGAGCTCGACCACCGCCAACAGCCCGCCCGGGCGAATCGCCGCGACCAGCTGGGCCAGGGTGCGGGCGGGGTCGGCGAGATGATGCAGCGAGGCGGAGGCCCAAGCGAGGTCGACCGGCTCGAGCTCGGGGACGGCGTGGTCGAGATCCGCAGACAAGGTGGAGACCCGGCCGCGCAGACCGAGGAGCTCGGCGCGACGGCGCAGGCGCTCGAGCATCTCCTCGGAGGAGTCGACCGCGAGTGCGTGCGCGCCTGGGAAGTGTCGCAACAGCCCGAACGTGCCGGTCCCCGTGCCGGCCCCGAGGTCGAGGACGCTGCGCACTGGCGAGTCGACCAGCCGGTCAATGTCGGCAAGGACGGCATCCAATTGCTCGGCGAGCACCTCGGCATCCAGGTCGAGCAGGTCCGGGAGCCCGTCGTGGGCATCGTCGTGGTCGTGGTCGTGGTGGTGGCTCTGCTGTCCCGAGTTGACGTGGTGGCCGTGGTGGTGACCCATGTAAGGAATCCTAGGAGCGTGTTGCGTAAAGGGCATATGCTCTTGCGTATGACGCAAGGCCGCGACGTCGATGGGTTGGTCCGACAACGCATCCGCGGTCTGCGGATTGCGCGCGGCTGGTCGCTGGACGACCTGGCTAGGCGCTGCTACCTCAGCCCCTCGACACTGAGCAGGATCGAGACCGGCCACCGCCGGATCGGCCTCGACCAGCTCACCGCGATCGCTCGCGCACTCGACCACTCGATCGACCACCTCGTCGAACCCGAGGACGACCACGACGTCGTGATCCGGCCACATCAAGACGAGGCTCGAGGGATGACCACCTGGCTGTTATCACGCGACCAGGGACCCCACGGCCTGAAGGTCGCCAAAATACGGCTCACCCAGCCACCGCCCCGACGCGAGGAAGGCGAGCTTCCCGTGCACCCGGGTCGGGACTGGTTCACCGTCCTATCCGGGACCGTCCTAGTCCTGCTCGGCGACCGCACCATCACGGTGGGAGCCGGCCAAGCAGCCGAGTTCTCCACGATGGTGCCGCACGCCTTCGGGGCACACGGCGAACCCGCCGAGATCATCGCCATCCTCGACCCCGACGGCGAGCGGTCCCACCTGCGCCGCTAAGACACCACCTCATCCCTCGACCTCGCCCACCGAGCCAACCCCTCCAGTCAGACCACGGCCACATCACCGCCGACGCCGCGCCGGCCCCCAGCATCAGGGCCCTGAACCCGCCCCGCCAGACCGCAGCCATGGGAACGCTGATTGCGTCATAGCCGCGATGACCCCGGCGAGCCCGTCACTGGGGACGATCGCATCTACCGGTGCAGCGGAAATCCCGTGGCTCTCCCAGCGATCCGCATCGTGGCATACCGTGAGCCGGCTTCCTGGGCGTGACCGGTTAGGGCAGTTCGCTGAAGCGCTTTACCTTGTCCCTGCGGCCGGAGACGATGATGAGGGCTCCGTCGTGGATGACGGTCTCAGAGGTGGCGTGGGTAAAGTCTTCCCCGGCTCGTTTGACACCCACGATGGTGACCCCGAACTTGGACCGGATGTGGGTTTCACCGAGCGGGATGCCGTAGATGCTCTGAGGCGGCTGGGTCTTGACGATCGCGTACCCGTCGTCGAACTCGATGTAGTCGATCATCCGTCCGCGGACCAGGTGTGCCACCCGCTTACCCATGTCGTGTTCGGGGCGCACGACGTGGTGCACGCCGATCTGGCTGAGGATCCGGGCGTGTGCCGCGCTGATCGCCTTGGCCCAGACGTTGGGCACCCGGAGGTCGAGGACGACGGACGCGCTGAGGATGCTGGCCTCCAGGTCGGTGCCTACCCCGATAACGGCACGGTCGAACTCGTGCACCGAGAGTTGTCGCATCGCCTCCTCGTCGGTGGAGTCGGCCGCGACGACGTGGGTGAGCCGACCGGCCAGGGACTGGACGGTCTTACGGTCGGAGTCGACGCCGAGCACTTCCGTGCCCTGGGCCATCAGCTCCAGGGCGAGGGATGTGCCGAAGCGTCCGAGCCCGATGACGACCACGCCGTCGCTGCTCCGAGACCTACCCAATGATGGGCCGTCCTTCCGGTAGTTGATACAAGCGTTGCCGCTCGCGCAGCGCCAGCGCGGACACCAGGGTGATCGGTCCAAGCCGGCCGAAAAACATCAGCGCGATGAGGATCAGCTGGCCAGAGGGCGGGAAGTCCGCGGTGATCCCGGTGGAGAGTCCTACGGTGGCGAAGGCGGAGATGGCCTCGAAAAGCACTTGGTGGGTCGCCAAGGCGGTTATCTCCAGCAGGACCACGGTGGCGGCCACGACCGCGGCAACGGAAAGCAGTGCGACCGTCAGCGCCTGGCGGGTAGCACGGTCGTCGATCCGCCGGTCGAACGCGTCGACGTGGCGTTCGCCGCGGACCTCCGCGTAGATGACGAAGAACAACAAGGCGAAGGTGGTGACCTTGATGCCGCCTGCTGTTCCCGCGGACCCACCACCGATGAACATGAGGATGTCGGTGCCCAGCAGGGTGCCCTGTTCCATTTGCCCATAGTCGACGGAGTTGTACCCGGCGGTGCGCGGCATCACGGCTTGGAAGAATCCGGCCAGCAGACGACCCGGCGTGTCCAGGGCACCTAGCGTGCCGGGGTTGTTCCATTCGCTGACGGTAACGAACACGGTGCCGAGGGCGAGCAGCAGCGCGGTCACGGTGACTGTCATCTTGGTGTGCATGCTCCACAAGTGTGGTCGTCGAAGTTCTCGCCGCAGCTCGAACAGCACCGGGAAGCCCAGGCCCCCCGCGATGACGGCGATCGCGATGGGCAGGCAGATCCATGGGTCGGTTGCGAAGCCGATCAGACTGTCGGAGTACAAAGCGAAGCCCGCGTTGTTGAAAGCGGAGATGGCATGGAACACCCCGTGGTAGATCGCGGGTCCCACCGGTTCGTCGTAGCCGAGCAGGAACCGCAGGCACAGGCAGAGCGCAGTGAGTGCCTCGAAGAACAGGCTCACCTTGACAACGCCCACGATCACGGTGCGGACATCACCCAGTCCGACGGCCTTCGTTTCGGCGGCAGCAGTCAGTCGTGTGCGCAGCCCCATCCGTCGAGAGATCAATAGCCCGAGTAGTGAGGCAAACGTCATGATGCCGAATCCGCCGATCTGGATCAGACCCAAGATGACCGCCTCGCCGAAACCCGACCAGTACGAGGGAGTGTCGACCACAACCAACCCTGTCACGCACACAGCGCTGGTCGAGGTGAACAAAGCCACGAGGAACGGAGCACCACCCGGCCCGGTCCGGGAGACCGGCAGCATCAGCACAACCGTCCCCACTAGCACCGCGCAACCGAACCCGAATACGACGACCTGCGCAGGATGACGAAACAAGGGCCGTGATCCGGGCTCACTCACATGAACCGGGCCCAACGCCTTGAACACTCGGCTCTTGCCCTTCCAGCCGTCGACGACCATGCCCAAACACAGTAGGACACCCCGCGGGGTGAGCGCTTGCACGACTCCGTATGGTGACCGGAAACGTCCAGAACTGCCGCGGACGGCGTGCCGCGAGACAACCGCAACTGCGCCGATGCACGCATCGTCCGATTGTCTGCCTCCTGCCCGATGCTGTCGTCGGACCTCTTACCCAGCCTCGCCTGTGTGACGCGCAAAACGTGCAAAACGCCGGATTTCGATTGTTCACCTGAAGCTTAGGACCCAGCACCGGCCGCGTACGCCCGTAACCGCATCTACCGGGACAGTGAAAGGGCGATCATGCCGAAGACCCGATGTTGCTGCACGCGTTGACCCGTGGCTGGCTGTCACGCGGCATTGCCACGCAGCGTGATCGGAAGGCAGAGTCGATGTTGGGGCCCCGAAAGGAGTTGCACATGACGCGGTCACCGCAGGAGACGCTTGCTGCCCACTTCGAAGCCATTGCGAGCGGGGATATCGACCGATGGCTGGCCGACTATTCCGAGGATGCGACGATGCTCACTGAGCAAGGCTCCTTGGCGGGTCATCCAGGAGTTCAGGCGTTCTACACGAACGCCCTGCAGTCGCTGCCCGGGGCGGAATTCTCCATCACCGATGCAACGTATTCGAGCGACGCTGCGCTGGTGCACTGGACTGCCCATTCAGGCGGAGGGCGGGTCGACGACGGCGTCGACACCTTCGTGTTCCAGGACGGCGAGATTCGACTCCACACCGTCCACTTCACCGTGCAGCCGGCTTGATCTGTGGCCAAAGGACTCACCTGAGGCACTCAACATCCCGCGGAGGTCCCCTCTGCCACTGAGTGACCTCCGCCCGTACGTCCGCCGCGCTTCGCACCATTTTGCGGCCTTGCTCAGCAGATCCGACCGTCGCCTGTTCCGGGCAGTGGCCGCGTTGCTGCTCATCGGCCTGGCGGTTTACGAGACGATCCCCGACTACGGCGAGGCGCCCAGTCGCCTGGTCGCCACAGTGCCTCGGAGTAGTCCCGCGATCGTCCGCTCACGCCGCAGACAGTGAAAGCTCGATCATACCGAGATCCGGGTACCAAGGAGCCGCGCCGGTTTGTACGCGCTTCGATCTTCTTGGCTTACGCAGTCATGCGACGACGCCAACACGCGCGGGTGACGCTTGCGTACGCCAAGCATATAGTCCATATCACCGGGGCCGTCCGCGACGTGCGGTCGCCCGTCGACCTGCCGTGCGAGGCGATCGCCGAGCGCGACACGAGGGGACCGCTTGATGATGCGACGTGTCGGCGCTGCCATCGGCGCCCTGGTCCTTACGGCGAGTGGCGCTGGTGTCATTCTGGCCGCAAAGGGTGCGTCAGCTGCACCGGCGGATCCAGACTGCGTCACGCCGGTCCTCGACCACGACGACAACTTCAGCAACCGCGACATCAACGGAGATTCCTACTCCGACGTGGTCGTCGGGGTGCCGCACGCAACGTCGGCGGGCGTTGCGGGCGCGGGC
>JAJKIB010000554.1 GCA_021154745.1 Mycobacterium sp. | reverse complement strand
TCGCCTCGCTGCGGACATTGAAACGCTTCGGTGTCAAGGTGCACAAACAGAAGAACCTGAGGGTGCACGCGAAGTTGATCGTCGTCGACAACCGGCACGCGCTCGTGGGTTCGATGAACATCGACCGCAGCGCATTCGACCTGCGCCGCGAGCTGGGCATCATGACCGACGACCCCACCATCGTCGGCCGGCTGAAAGAGGTCTTCGACAGCGACTGGAACCTGTCGCACACCTACGAGGCGCCGGACCCCCTCGATCCGTCCCAGCACCACGAGGACGACTTCCCGCACGACCACGACCTCATGCATGAGTGAGATCGAGGCAGGACCCAAGAAGGTCTCCCTGATCGAACTCGCGTGGACGTTCAACCACATCGCACTCGCCTCGTTCGGCGGTGGGTTGTCCGCGTGGTCCCGTGAAGTACTGGTGGTCGAGAAGGAGTGGATGGGCGAAGCAGAGTTCCTGTCCGCGATGACGATGTGCCGGATCCTGCCGGGGGCCAATCAGGTGAACATGGCGGTCTTCGCCGGGTCGAAGATGCGTGGGCTGCCCGGGGCGGCAGCAGCGCTGTTCGGGCTGTGCCTCATACCGGTCGCCCTGATCATGGTGGCGGGCTTCTTCTACTTCCGGTTCAAAGAGATGCCCGCCGTGAAGGGCGTCCTCCACGGCGCCTCGGCAGCCGCCGTCGCACTGACGTTGGCGATGGTCATCCAAACCGGTAAGAAGTGCCTGACGGGCGTGGTGCCGGCGTTGCTTTTCGCGGCGGCCTTCTTCCTGAACGGCCTTCTGCGGTGGCCGCTTCCGGTGGTGCTGGGCATTCTGGCGCCGATCAGCCTGATCTGGGCGTGGCCGAGAGAGCGACACACATGACGACGTATCTGCAACTCGCCGGCTTGTTCGCGTCGCTGTCCCTGCTGTCGATCGGCGGCGGCAATGCAGTGCTGCCCGAGATGCATCTTCAGGCCGTCAAGGGTCATCACTGGATGACGGACAGCCAGTTCGCCGACATTTTCTCGATCTCCCAGACCGCGCCCGGTCCGAGCATCCTGATCGTGACATTGGTCGGCTACGGCGCGGGACTCACGGTCGGCGGAGTGCCTGGCGCCATCGTCGGCGCACTGATCGCCACCGTAGCGATGCTCCTGCCCGCGGCGTCGTTGATGTACGTCGTCACGCTGTTCTGGCAAAAGGCCCAGAAGTCGAAATGGAGAATCGCCGTCGAGAAGGGCTTCGCGCCGTTGACGGTGGGCCTGATCATGGCCACCTCGCTGGTGATGAGCCGGGCCGCCGACCATGATTGGCGGGCGTATCTGCTGACAGCGATATGCACGGCGATCTTCGTCCTCACCAAGGCGAATCCGCTGATCGTGGTGTTCGCCGCGGGCGTTCTCGGGTATTTCGGCATCGTCTGACGACACCCCGGGAAGTCGTTGACCTCATCCATTGTTGAGGTTCTACGGTGAATTCATGAGCATCGAAACGGTAGCCCGGCAAACTCTGTACCGGCAGGCGCACGCACGCGGCGGCGATCTGCGGTCCCTTGCCGACCGTCGGCTGCTCGGCCGGATCTGGCGCTTCGCCGGACGCCATCACCGCAGGCTGGGCGCGTTCGTGGTGGTCAGCGTGGTCAGCGCACTGCTTGCGGTCGCGACGCCCGTGCTGGCTGGCAAGGTCGTCGACGCGATCGTCGGTCGCGGCGAGCCCGGTGTCGTGGTGATGCTCGCGATGGTCATCGGTGCGGTCGCGATCGCGGAGGCGGGCATATCGCTGGTGACGCGGTGGCTGTCGTCGAACATCGGCGAGGGCCTCATCCTCGACCTGCGCACCGCAGTCTTCGACCATGTGCAGCGCATGCCAGTCGCGTTCTTCACCCGCACCCGCACCGGCGCCTTGGTCAGCAGGCTGGGCACCGACGTGCTCGGCGCGCAGCGGGCCTTCTCCGACACGCTGTCCGGTGTTGTCTCCAACGTCGTGACCCTCACTCTGACGCTCGGAGTGATGTTGTCCATCTCGTGGCAGATCACATTGCTGTCGCTGGTCCTGATGCCGCTGTTCGTCCTGCCAGCACGGCGGATCGGCGCGACGATGGCTCGGCTGTCGCGGGACGCGGCGATCAACAACGCGACGATGAATACCCAGATGACGGAAAGGTTTTCGGCACCGGGCGCCACGTTGATCAAGCTGTTCGGCAGCCCGTCGCGGGAGTCCCACGAATTCGAGGTGCGGGCCGACCGGGTGCGCGACATCGGCGTCCGCACGGCGATGCTGCAGTCGGTCTTCATGAACTCGCTGACGCTGATGTCGGCGTTGGCGCTGGCGTTGGTGTACGGACTGGGCGGCGTGCTGGCCATCGGCGGTCATCCGCAGGCCGGGGCGATCGTGTCGCTGGCGCTGCTGCTGACCCGGTTGTATGCGCCATTGACCGCGCTGGCCAACGCCCATGTCGAGATCGCCAGCGCGCTGGTGTCCTTCGAGCGGGTCTTCGAGGTGCTCGACCTGGAGCCACTGATCCAGGAACGGCCCGGCGCGGTCGACGTGCCCGACGGCCCGGTCTCGGTCGAATTCGACAACGTGCGGTTCTCCTATCCGTCGGCTGACAAGGTGTCGCTGGCCTCGCTCGAAGAGGTCGCGGTGCTTGACGATCGCGGCGGAGACGAAGTGCTGCATGACATTTCGTTCACCGCGCGGCCCGGCCAGATGGTCGCGCTGGTCGGCTCGTCTGGCGCGGGCAAGTCGACGACGGCGTCGCTATTAGCCCGGCTCTACGACGTCGACTCAGGCGTGGTGCGGCTGAACGGCGTCGACGTGCGCGAGGTGACGTTCGCCTCGCTGAAGGACACCGTCGGCATGGTCACCCAGGACGGGCACCTGTTCCACGAGTCGATCCGGTCGAACCTGAAGCTGGGCGCGCCCGAGGCAGGAGACGACGACCTGTGGCGTGCCCTGGAGCGTGCCCGGCTGGCCGACGTCGTCGCCGCCATGCCCGATGGGCTGGACACCGTCGTAGGGGAGCGCGGCTACCGCCTCTCGGGCGGGCAGCGGCAGCGGCTGACGATCGCGCGATTGCTGCTCGGTCGATCCCGGGTCGTGGTGCTCGACGAGGCAACCGCGTCGCTGGACTCCGCCTCCGAGGCCGCGGTGCAGCAGGCGTTGGCCGAGGCGCTGTCCGGCCGGACGTCGATCGTGATCGCCCACCGGCTGTCCACGGTCCGCGCGGCCGACATGATCCTCGTCGTCGAGGACGGCCGCATCGTCGAACGCGGCACCCACGAGCAGTTGTTGGCCCGCGGCGGGCGCTATGCCGAGCTGTACGAGACGCAATTCGGGCCGCAAGAAGATGTCGTAGCGGCATGACACTCTTGCCGAAATCGACGAAATGGCGCGATCCACTCGACATTTCTCGCCCGTTTGTCCGTTTGGGCGAGAGGGTTAAGCATTTGCGGGCCATGGGAAGATGCACTAAGTGGTTAAACCCATAGAAGATGCGTTGCGCTCGGCGCCGGCGATCGCGCGACCGCCGGCCCGCGAACGTACCGGTTCGGATCTGTGGCGGCTCCTGCCCTACCTGTTGCCATATCGCGGGCGGTGGGTCGCCATGGTCCTCGTCGCAGTCGCCAGCCTCGCTGCGACCGTGGCCATTCCGCTGATGACCAAGGCCGTGATCGACGGGCCCGTGCGCCATCAGGACCAGCATGGCCTGTGGCTGCTGGGCACCGCGGCAATGGGCGTCGGCATTTCCGAGGCGGTGCTGTGGTTCATTCGCCGCTGGCTGGTTGCCCGCGCCACCATGGGCGTCGAGGCCGACATCCGCAAGGACCTCTATGCGCGGCTGCAGATCCTGCCGATGTCGTTTCACGGCCGCTGGCAGTCCGGCCAGCTGCTGTCGCGAATCATGAACGACCTGAGCACCATTCGGCGCTTCATGTCGTTCGGCATGGTGTTCCTGCTGCTCAACGTCATCCAGATCACCGTGGTGACGGCGATCCTGCTCGCGATGTACTGGCCGCTGGGTGTTGTGGTGTTGGTGTCGATCGTGCCCATCGCTGCCACGGTCCTGCACTTCCAGCAGGAATACACCAAGCTGTCACGGCTGGCCCAGGACCAGTCCGGCCATGTCGCAACGCATGTCGAGGAAGCCGCGCTCGGTGTGCGGGTGGTGAAGTCGTTCGGCCGAGAGGACCACGTCTATGGCCGGTTCGACGAGCAGTTGACCAACCTCTACGACACGCAGGTCGGCAGGGTCTCGGTGTCCGCGAAGTTCTGGACCGTGCTGGAGGTGATCCCCAACCTCACACTCATCGTGGTGCTGGGTTTCGGCGCCTACGCCGCCGGCCACGGCTACGTCACGATGGGCACGCTCGTCGCGTTCATCACGATGATGCTGTCGCTGGTGTGGCCCATCGCGTCGCTGGGCTTCTTGTTGTCGATGACGCAGGAGTCGTTCACCGCCGCCAACCGGATCGCCGAAATCTTCGACGCGCCACGGGAAATCATCGACGGGCCGTCGAGCGAGGCGCCGCGCGGCGGGCGGCTCGAGCTCGTCGACGTCGGCTTCCGCTTCCCCGACGCCGGGGCGGACGACTGGGCGCTGCGGCACGTCAACGCCACCGTCGAGCCGGGGGAGACGCTGGCCCTGGTCGGCTCGACGGGTTCGGGCAAGTCGGTGCTTGCGGCGCTGCTGTCACGGCTGTACGACGTCACCGAGGGTGAGATCCGCATCGACGGCCAAGACATCCGCGAGCTGAGCCTGCCTGCGCTGCGGCAGGCGGTGGCCACCGCATTCGAGGACCCGACGCTGTTCTCGATGTCGGTGGCCGAGAACTTGCGGCTCGGCCGACCGGATGCGACGGACCAGCAGTTAGCGCTGGCCGTCGAGGTCGCCGCCGCGCAGTTCGTCTACGACCTGCCGTTCGGACTGGACACCCGCATCGGCGAGCAGGGCATGAGCCTGTCCGGGGGGCAACGCCAGCGGCTGTCGCTGGCGCGGGCGATCCTCGCCG
>JAJKIB010000553.1 GCA_021154745.1 Mycobacterium sp. | reverse complement strand
CCGCTTTCAGTGACATCGAGGCCGCCACTCAGATGCTCGGCGTATTCATCGGCGGAACCGAAACGGTGCCGAAGATCGTCGCGCACGGGCTGTGGGAACTGGCCCGCCGGCCCGACCAACTTGCCGCTGTGCGAGCCGATTTGGACGCCAACGTACCCATCGCACGAGAAGAGATGATCCGGTTCTGTGCCCCTGCACAGTGGTTCGCCCGCACCGTGCGCAAGCCGTTCACCATCCACGGCACGACGATCCAACCGGGTCAGCGAATCATCACGCTGCTCGCGTCGGCCAACCGCGACGAGCGCGAGTACGCCGATCCTGACGACTTCATCTGGAATCGGCCCATTGAGCGTCTTCTGGCGTTCGGCCGGGGACAGCACTTCTGCCTCGGCGTACATCTGGCGCGGCTCGAGATCGCGATCATGGTGACCGAATGGCTCAAGCGGGTTGATGATTGGCGCATCGACGGCGATGCCGCATCGCGACCGCCGTCGAGTTTCCAGTGGGGCTGGAACAACATCCCGGTGGAGGTCTGACGTTGTGGGCTTACCGGCTCGTCGCGCCGTACACCTTTGAGCGAGTCGACATTCCGGAGAAGACACCGGAGTGTCTCGGTGACCGCCAGGTGCTGCTTCGATTCCTTGCCGCAGGCGTATGCGGCAGCGACCTGCCCGGCTTCCGCGGCGCGAAGGGCCGGCTTCCCGGCGATACCGGAGTCAGTGCCGCGGAAATGGACGGCTTTCCCATTCACGAAGTCGTCGGCGAGGTGATCGCCAGCCGCCACGACAACCATGCTGTGGGTGATCGGCTCGTCGGCTGGGCGTCGGGCTTCGACGGGTTGATGGAATACATCGTGGCCGACGGTGATGGTTTGGCCCCATTCGATCCTGCACTGGCTCCGCCGCACGCTGTTGCGCTGCAGCCGCTGGCATGTGTGCTCTATGCGATCGAGCAGCTTCCCGACCTGAAGGGACGTCACGTGGCGGTTATCGGGCAGGGCTCGATCGGGCTGTTGTTCTCCTATGCGGCAAAGGCTTTCGGTGCCCGACATGTGACGGGTGTGGACCCCATCGACCGCGACGGCATCGGCAAGGAGTTCGGCGTCGATACCATCGTCCGCGCCACCAGTGACCGCTGGATAAACCACCTGGACGCCAATGACCGGCCCGACATCGTGGTCGAAGCGGTCGGCCATCAAGTTGCGACACTGGGCCATGCGATCGAAGCCGCCGCATTCGGTGGCACGGTCTTCTACTTCGGCGTGCCCGACGACGACAGCTACCCGATCAGCATGCGGACGATGCTGCGCAACAACCTGACTCTCAAATCGGGTGTGACGCTGGACCGCCGACGCATGCTGTGTGCCGCTAATGAGTTCGCCCGCAAACATCCCGAGTTGCTCACCGCATATGTCACCCACACGTTCGGCGTCGACGAGGTACAGGCCGCATTCGAGTTGGCCTGCCGACCGACGCCAGAGCGCATCAAGATTGCGATCGTCGAATGACGCCAAGCAGGCTGCAGGAAGCGCTGGCCGCCAAGCAGCAGGTGTGGGGCGGCTGGGTCGTCGGCCCGACCATCATCGGCCCCGAGGAGTTCGCCAACGCCGGGTATGACTACGTCGGATTCGACGTGCAGCACGGCTACCTGGATGATGCCGACGTCGCCCTGCTATTGCGTCGGTTGGAGCACGTTCCCATCGCCACCGCGGTGCGGCTGCCGTCGACCGATCCCGCTCCGATCGGCAGAGTGCTCGACGCGGGCGCCGACGCGGTCATCATCGCAATGGTCGAGTCGGCCGATCAGGCGGCCGCCGCCGTCGCGGCCATCCGCTATGCGCCGGCAGGGGTGCGCAGCTTCGGGCCGCTGCGGACCAGCCTCGGTCACGACCGCGCCGCCCTGGAGGCGCGAGTGAGCGTCTTCGCGATGATCGAAACTTCTCAGGGACTGTCCGCCGTCGACGAGATCTGCGCGGTGCCCGGGCTGACCGGCGTGTACGTCGGGCCCGCGGATCTTGCAATCTCACTGGGATATGCCCCGACTGAAGCGTGGACTGCGACCGCCGTCCTCGATGCATATGCACGAATCCATACCACTGCCACCGCGGCGGTTCTCGTCACCGGCATTCACGCTGGCGTGGGCAAGCGGGGAAAGGCCATGGCTGAATTGGGCTTTCGCATGCTCACCCTGGCGTCGGAATCCCAGGCGCTTCGGCGTGGGGCCGCCGAATACCTGCGGGAGGCGCAGTGACGTCGAGTGATCGGGTCGCGCTCGTGACGGGCGCCGCGCGCGGCCAAGGCATGGCGATAGTGAAGCGCCTGCGCAAGGACGGATTCCGCGTCGCGGCCTGCGATCTGTTGGTCGACGAGCTCAATGCGACCGTGGAAGCAATCGGCGACGACGCGGTCATCGCGACACCTTTCGACGTGACGTCGGAGGATCACTGGGCCGGTGCCGTCGCGACGACGGTCGAGCGGTTCGGCGCGTTGACCACCCTGGTCAACAATGCCGGTGTGCTGCACCGCGCTTCACTCGCCGACGAAACGCCTGCTGGCTTCGAGGGCAGCTGGCGCGTCAACTGCCTTGGCCCATTTCTTGGCATCCGCGCCGCGTTACCGCACCTGCGCAACGCCGACGACGCCGCCATCGTGAACACCTGCAGCACCGGGGCCATCCGGCCGTTCCCGAACCACGCAGCGTACGGCTCCTCGAAGTGGGCGCTGCGGGGTCTAACCCAAGTCGCCGCAGCCGAATTGGCGGCATCCGGCATCCGTGTGAACGCGGTGTTTCCCGGACCAATCGAGACGCCGATGCTTAACGAGGCGACGCAGATGCGTCTTGCCCAGCGATCCGTGCTGGGTCGGTTGGGCAAGCCGATCGAAATCGCCGACGCTGTGGCCTTCCTGGTGTCCGAGCAGGCATCCTTCATCACCGGTTCGGAACTCGTCGTCGACGGAGGCCAATGCCTGCAAATCGGATGAACGGCAAGGGACTCTCCGTCGGAATCATCGGCGCGGGCCCAGGCGGGCTGGCGCTGGGCATCCTCCTGAGGAAGGCCGACTTCAGCGACTTCACCATCTTCGACCGCGAAGACGGGGTCGGCGGTACGTGGCGGATCAACGCCTATCCGGGCCTGGCCTGCGACGTGAAGTCGCACCTGTATTCGTACTCGTTCGATCTGAATGCGAACTGGTCGCGACTGTGGTCTGGGCAGCCCGAAATCCTCCAGTACTTCGAGCAATGCGCTCAACGCTACGAACTCGCTCCGAACCTGAGGCTGAACACCGAAATCACCTCGGCGCATTGGCATGCCGACAGCAACGCATGGCGGTTGACCACTACGGCAGGGGAGCGGTACACCTTCGATGTCGTGGTATCGGCCATCGGCCTGTTCACCCAGCCGGTGCTTCCGGATCTTGTCGAGGAGGAGCCGTTCACTGGAACGCTGATGCACACCGCGCGCTGGGACCACTCTGTCGATCTGCGGGATGCACGCGTGGCCGTCCTGGGCACGGGGTCGACCGCGTCGCAGCTGGTGCCAGAGGTGGCGAAGGTGGCCAAGAAGGTCTACTCGGTGCAGCGGTCGCCCACCTGGATCCTGCCAAAGCCCGACCGGCCTTACACCGATCGGGAGAAGTGGATCTTCGCCCATGTTCCGTTCGCCAAGAAGATCTACCGGACGCGGCTGTGGCTGCGCAGCGAGTCGAACATCTCGGTGATCGAGAACGGCAGCGACAAGACGCAGGAGTTCAAGGGCATCGCTCTTCGGGTACTCGAAGCGACGGTGCCCGATGAAGATCTGCGCCGCAAGCTGACTCCGGATCATCCGTTCGGCTGCAAGCGGCTGGTCTTCGCGACGGAGTACCTGCAAGCGTTGACGCAGCCGCACGTCGAGGTGGTGTCGAACCCGGCGCGATCACTGCGCGCCCGTTCGTTGGTGACCGAGGACGGCACCGAGCTCGACGTGGACGTCGTGTTGTGCGCGACGGGCTACGCCGCCGCCGACTACCTCGGCCAGATCGATGTGGTCGGCGAAGGCGGTGTGGCACTGCGCGAGACGTGGAGCGACGGCGCATACGCCTACCTGGGCGTAGCTGTCCCGAGGTTTCCGAACTTCTTCATGCTCTACGGTCCGAATACCAATGTGGGTTCCAACAGCGTGATCTTCATGCTTGAGGCGCAGGCTCGCTACATCGTGCGCGCACTGAAGTACATGCGCCGCAAGCGCAAGTCGTATGTCGCGGTTCGGCCGACCACGATGGCGAACTTCATCGCCAAGATTGACGCGTGGATGGCGGGCACCGTGTGGCTGACGCAGTGCAGCAACTACTTTCGCGCCGCCAATGGCCGCGTGGTCACGCAGTGGCCGCGTAGTGCGCGCGCATTCTGGGGGATGACGCGGCGGTTCAGGCCCGCTGACTACATCTTCGAACCCCCAACGGACGACTTCACCGTCGAGCAGGTGGACGCCTCATGTTCGAGAACCGTCTAGACCCCGCGCTGCGTCCCTTCGCGGGGCCTCGCACCGATTTGTCGGCGAGCGTGCTTGGCGTCGTCCGTGATTCACTGAACCGGCGCCGCGCCGAATCGTCCCGCGGTGTCAACTCCGTCGGCGTCGACATCGAGAAGCACGAGGTGGGCAGGATCCCGGTGCGTATCTACCGCGGTGGAGCGGCGCCCGCGCCCGCGGTGATCTATTGTCACTCAGGGGCATTCATGCTGGGAAATCTCGACACCGATCACCGGCAGTGTGTCGAGTTCGCGCGTCGCGGGCGCTGCACGGTGATCTCGGTCGACTACCGGTTGGCTCCGGAAGATGGCTATCCGGCCGCTCTTGACGATGCGGCAACAGTGCTGGCGTGGACCGCGGACAATGGGGCGAACCTCGGCATCGATACAGCTCGGTTGGCGGTCGCGGGTAGCAGCGCGGGAGCAGCCTTGGCGGCGCTGCTCGCTCAGCGGGCCGCCGAGCGGACGGCACCACCGGTGGTCTTTCAGCTGCTGCACCAGCCGGTGCTCGACGATCGCCCGACGCCGTCGAAGGACGAATTCGTCAGCACGCCAGGTCTCGACGGTCCGGCGGTGACACAGATGTGGCGGCACTACCTTGCGGGCGAATCGGTGCCGGCCGACGCCGTTCCTGCCCGTGCTGATGAATTAACCGGCGTCGCAAGCACGTTGATCACCTGTTCCGAGCTCGACCCGCTCCGCGACGAAGCGATCGACTACGCACTGCGACTCATGTGGGCCGGCGTGACCACCGAATTGCACGTCTTCCCCGGCACGTGCCACGGGTTCGACTCGTTGCTTCCCGAATGGGAAATCAGTCAGCAGCTGTTCGAGTTACAGGGCGCGGCGCTGAGACGGGCGCTGCATCACATCGCTAGCTCCCGCGCGATGGCGGCGTGGTAGGCGTCGATATTGGCGGGGTTGACCGTTCGGAAGAAGGCGTCCGGTAGCGGGGCGTGTTTGTAGGCCTCGATCGTCATTGTCCGGGTGAACAGCGTGATGCCTTCGCCTGGCTGAGTGAAGTGATACTGGACCGTGATCCGGGCCTCCATGCCACCGTTGCCGTCGCGGTCATGGCCGAGACGACCGACTGAGTTGAAGACCCACAGCGTCGGCCGCATCGCGATTGCGAGATGCCACGAGAAGATGCGGTCACCGTCCGGGCCGGCCTCTGTCCAGGTGTCGCCGATCCGCAGCGGCAGATGGTCGGGGAGCCCACCGACGTGCGCGCGACCTGGGTAGGTCTTCGTCCAATTCGCCGGGTTGGTGACGAAGTCGTACACAACCTCGTTCGGATACATGAACGCGGTCTCCGAACTCGTGGTGACGATGCCCAACGTCGTGCCCTTCTGTGCTGGAATGCAGTCCACTTTACAGATTGATCGAAAAGTGTCACGGTGGCTACGTGGATTTCTCACGAGTGCAGTTGTCCGACGAGGACCTGGCGTTCCAGGAGGAACTGCGCACATTCCTCGGCAGCATCGTGACCGACGAAGTCATCGCCCGCGATCGCCAGACGGGTGAGAACTTCGATGAAGGTGTGCATCTGGCACTCGGTGAGCGCGGCTACCTCGAGCGCGACTGGAGGCCCGAAGCCGACGGTGGCTTCAGCGCGCTTCGGCGGCGCATCTGGGAGCTGGAGATCGGCCGGGCTCATACTCCGTGGTTCCACTGGGGGACAACGGCGATGGTCGCGAAGACGGTCGACCAGTTCGGCTCATCCGAGCTCAAGGACGCGGTTCTGCCGCGGGTGATGTCCGGACAGTTCCTGCTGTGTCTGGGCTACACCGAGCCGGAGGGCGGCTCCGATGTCGCGACATGCAAGACCAGAGCGGTGCGCGACGGTGATGCGTGGATCGTCAACGGCTCCAAGATGTTCACGTCCAACGCGCACAACGCCCAATACGTCTTCCTGGTCACCAACACCGACCCGGACGCGCCGAAACACCAGAGCCTGACGATGTTCTTGGTTCCGCTCGACAGGCCGGGCGTCGAGATCCAGCCCATGCGCACCGTGGACGGCGACCGCACCAACATCACCTACTACAGCGATGTCCGAATCCACGACAAGTACCGAGTGGGTGAGGTCAATGGCGGCTGGACGGTGCTGCGAGAGGCACTGAACGCCGAGCACGGCACCGTCGAGCGCGACGCGGATGGCCTGCAGAAGCTCGCGGTCATGACCGAACATCTCCTGCTGTTGGCCGAGGCGGTCGACAGGACCGCGGCCGTAGCCCGTCTTGACGACGAGTCGGTGAAATACCGTCTGGGCCGCAGCATCGCCCGAATGGAAGCGGCGATGAGCACGCCGGAGATGTTCGGCCGGGTTGCGATCGCACAGACCATGCGTGACGTCGCGCCGGATCTGATGGACATCCAAGGTATGGCCGCAAGCTTGCCCGCAGAGGGTTCCGCAGAATACATTTTCCGGTTGGCGTCACCCACTGGCATCTACGGCGGCACCCTCGAGGTGTTCCGCAACATGATCGCGCAGCACGCACTCGGGCTTGGGCGGCCGAACTACTCGCCGCCTGCGAAACAGACGTCCTAGGAGTCTGCAGAATTACCGAGGCGCTTGCAGGGATGGGCGAAGTTGCCCGCCTCTGAGCGACACCTGTGTTTCCCCAGGTCATGATCATGTCGACAGCAGAACAATCAGTGACGACACCGGGCTTGCGCCGGAGGTCAGCAAGCTGTCGCTGAGAGCCGGGCACAAAGGAAGTCGTCCGGGAAAGACCTGCACGGCACCGAATCCAGCAGTCTCCTAGAGCTTCGCGATCACCTCGGACGCCAGGAGGTCGAGCGTTTCGTCCGACCCGCGGTCGTGCGTGAACAACACGATCTGGCCGAAGCCCAGCTCCATCAACACTTGAAGGCGATCGACGATGGCTGGCGGCGTGCCGACCAGGCCACCCTCCTTGAGGCCGAATGCCGGTACTCCGAAACGCTTCTCGGCAAGCTGCCGAACCGCGGGCAATGACGCGTCGTCCGGGGCCAGCGCCATCACCGCTTCGACTGACAACACGATGGTCGAAGGGTCCCGACCGACCTCCTCGCAGATCGACCGCAGAACCGACAGCTTGTGATCGAGCTCGCCGAGCGCATAGGTGGGCACGTTCCACACATCGGCATAGCGTGCGACCAACGGCAACGTGAACTTCTTGCCGATGCCGCCAACGACGATCGGCGGCCGCGGCTGCTGGACCGGTCCAGGCTTGATCGGCATGTCGTGGACAGTGAAATGCTTGCCGGTGAAATCGATTACCTCGTTTGCGAAGGCCTGATGCAGGATCTGCAGCGTCTCGCCCAGCCGTTCCGAACGCTCGCCGAATGTTCCCCAGTCCAGCCCGATCCTGTTGTGCTCGTCCTCGATGGAGCCGCTGCCGATGCCGAGTTGCAGCCGGCCTGCCGAGATCTGATCGAGCGTCGTGGCCATCTTGGCAAGCACGGCTGGATGACGGAATTGGTTGCACAACACCATGTGTCCGATGTGGATGCGCTCAGTGCGGCTGAGCAGTGCCGTGGCCAAGGTCCAGGCTTCCATCGACGGATACTCGGGAGCTCCCGGCGCATAGAGGTGGTCGTAGAGCCACAGCGAGTCGATGCCGAGCTGCTCGCAACGCAGCGTGCGATGCAGAATCTGGTCGTACGTGAAGCCCATCTGAGGCAGATAGACGCCGATCTCAGGCTTGCTCATGACTGCAGTTCCAATCTTCCGTGCGTGATGGTGGTGATGCCGTTGGCGGCCGCCTCGAAGGCGAACGAATTCGCATTGATGCCAAAGACATTCACCGTCAGGTCGGATTCCAATGGGGTCGGTGACGCGAACCGCACGGCCACTCGCCGAACGCTGGCCGGGTCGTCGACGCCGAGCATGTCGAGCAGGCGGTGAGTGCAGATCGCCATCGTGCACAGCCCATGCGTGAAGACGAAATCGAATCCAGCCGCCCGGGCCACCTCGATGTCGAAGTGATGCGCCGACCAGTCACCGGACACCTCGGCGTAGCGATGTGCCGCGCCCTTGTCGATGTGCTGGGTGACCGACCCGAGTGGACGCGCCCGTGCGTCGTCGGGGAACCGATGATCGGCGGGCATCGCCCCCAGATCCGCGACGCCGTGCAGACCGAGCAACACGATAGTCCACCACTGTTCGACGGCCACCGCGCCATCGGCGCCGACCTGCTCGAACTGCACCACGATGTGGGTGCCCGCCCGACACGTGCGCACCGCCGAGATCCATGACGACGTATCTAGTCGCTCACCGGGGACGAGGCGTCGGTGCAGCACGATGTCGTGCTCGCCGTGCACCGCACCGCGGACGCGCTGCCACACGGTTTTGGGTACGTCGGCCCTGGCGGCCTCCTGCGCGGTGAATACCAGGATTGCCGGGAACACGGCAGGTACAGCCACACCATCCAGCACCGCTACGGTCCGGTCACCGGTGGCCCCCGTGTAGGCCGCGATGTTCTCGGGCGCGAGTGTGCCGGGAAACGGGCCGTGCCGGGCGGGAGCCAGCACTAACTCGCTCATTGCCGGTGACCTCTTCTAACGCGCGAACTCTGTACTTTCCGTCGTTCGCATGGTAACGACATTCTCAGAAAACGAGAAGACAGTTCTGAGGCGGAGCACCTGAATGAAGTTCACCTTCACACACCCGATGCACAGCCATCCGTACAACCCGGAGTTGGTGACCGGCTCGGGCATCGCGACGGTCGCGGCGGCCGCCGAGGCGGCGGGGTTCGATGGATTCGGGTTCACCGACCATCCGGCGCCCACCCAGCGGTGGCTGGACTCCGGCGGGCATGATGCGCTTGACCCGTTTGTGGCGATGGGCTTCGCCGCGGCGCGAACGACGACACTGCGGTTGATTCCGAACATCGTGGTATTGCCGTACCGGAATCCGTTCGTGGTGGCCAAGTCCGGCGCGACACTGGACTTGCTGTCGGACGGAAGGTTCACGCTGGCAGTCGGCGTGGGATATCTGAAGCGGGAGTTCGCGGCGCTGGGCGTGGACTTCGATGAACGTGGGCAGTTGTTCGACGAATCGCTGGAAGTGATCCGTGGCATCTGGACCACCGACGACTTCTCCTATGAGGGTAGGCATTTCACCGCCAGCGGCATCACGGCCCACCCGCGTCCGGTGAGCCGCCCTCATCCGCCGATCTGGATCGGCGGCAACACTGCTGCCGCACGACGGCGGGTAACCACGCGCGGCGACGGCTGGTGCCCCTTCCCGGCGCCCGCGATGCTGGCCAAGACCGCACGCACGGCAGAGATGGACTCCGACAGCCTGGCTGAGGGTGTCCGCGATCTGCGCCGGCGATTCGACGAAGCGGGCCGGGACTTTTCGGGGATCGATGTCACGTTCACCAACGTCGACGGCGGCAGCCCCGGCGATGACGCCTTCAACCCCGACGCTTACCTCGCCGGTCTGGAAAAGCTTGCGGCAGTTGGGGTGACGTGGGTGCAGGTCGGGTTGCCTGGCGATAGCCTGGCGCACGTGCTGGAAACGATCGAACGCTTCGGCAAGTCGGTCATCGCCGAGGCGCGCTGAGTGCCGGCGAACGGAAAGACACAGAGTTACATCTCCATTGGAGAGTGATGTCCCGCAACCGTTCTCAGCGCGCGACGGGATCCGCGGCATCCCAGGCGAGCGAAGACGATGCCCAGTGGGTCAGCTCGCTTGCTTGCTCGTTCATGTACAGGTGACGCGGCGGCGTGGCGAACGTCGCGTAGGGCCGGCAGCGGATCACCAGCCTGTCTTCCCGCTCGGCCATCTCCCTAATGAAGGGTCGCGCTGCCTCACCGGCCTGCTGTCCTGACATTCGCCAGCCAACGCCCATCATCACGTCGACGACGAGGTCGGGGTCACGATCGATGACCGCGTCGGCGTACACCTGCAGGAAGGAGAACGGCCAACGCTCGTCGAGCACACAAAGACTCACTTTCCCGTCCCGTGCCACGGCGTTCGCTTTGCCCCGTCCGTCCATGGTGGACACGAGTATCTCGTCGTCATCAGTGGGGACGTAGTACACGATCGTCATCGCCGGCCCGTCCTGGCGACGGCGGTAGCCGAATACACATGTCCGGTGGGTTCGGACGAATTCGCGGCGCTCGGACGGAAGCATGTCGCGATCGGACGGGGGAGTGAACGGCTCAGAAGCCAGCGGTAACAGTGTCATTGTGTTCCTCTCAAAATGCGTTGACGGGTATCCGTGATGATCCTTACGCGGGAGTTAGCTTGAGCGGCAGGCGTTCATGGCGGCGGATGATGTTGTTGATCGCCCACGTCGGTGAGCCGGTGAGCTCGATGCGATCCACTCGGTCGAGAAGCGCACGCAAGATGGCGGTCGTTTCCAGGCGCGCCAAGCCTTGACCGGCACAGGCATGGGCACCGTGCCCGAAGCCGATGTGACGGCCGGCGTCGCGACGAATGTCGAAGACGGCAGGTTCGTCCCACTCGCGTTCGTCGCGGTTGGCCGAGGCGTACATCACCAGGACGCGTGCACCGGAAGGGATTGTCACACCGTCGACTTCGGAATGCTGGGACACGTAACGCGCGAACGCACGCAGGGGAGGCTCGTAGCGGACGACTTCGTTGATGGCGTTGGCCATCAGGTTCGGCTCGTCCTTGAGCAACTGCCATTGCTCAGGGTGGCAGGCGAACAAGTACAACGCATTGGAGATGGCGCTCATGGTGGTGTCTATCGACGGGGCGAGATAGTCGACCATCAGGGGCGGGCATTCGCGGTGTGAGAGCTTGCCTTCGTCGGCGGCGGCCAGCAGCTCATGCGCCATGCTGCCCTCGATTACGGTGCGCTCGCGTACGACGCGGCGGGCGAAGTGCAACATTCGCAACGCGCCGGGCATCGCCTTGATCGCTTGCCAGTTGAGCGGGCCCAGAACATCGAAAGTGGCTCCGCCCCATGCGATGAGGTGATCGCGTTGATCCCGGGGCCAACCGATGAGGTCAGGGACCACGGCCAGGGGCAGCGCGGACGCGAGGTCGTTGACGCCATCAATCTCGCCATTGTTGAGCGCGGTGTCGACGACCGCGGCGGCCGTCGCGTCCACGTTGTCGCTGATTTCGCGCAGTGCGCGCGGCAACATCCGGTGGGCGAGGTGTTTGCGTCGCTGGTCGTGTTCGACGCCATCGCTGTTGAGCGTCGTGCCGCGGGACAGAAGGTTGGTGATCGGGTTGAGCGCGACGCCCCGTCCCGACAGGAAGGTCTTGTCATCACGCAGCACGGTCTTGCACTCGGCGTAGCGAGGCAGCGCATACACCTTCTGTTTCGCCAACCACACCACCGCACCGAGGTCGCGCAGTCGCTGATAGTGCGGGTAGGGATCGACGATGGCGTCGACGGAGTAGATGTCTGGCGTGTAGACCGTGACACCGGCGGGCTTGATACGCATCGGATCTCTTATCAGCTGCATCGAACGGTCGATGAAAACCCGGGCATGGCGGCGCAGAGTTTCCAGAGGTTTCGGCCGGTGCACATGACCGTGCGGTCTGGCCTGATGATCGCGGCCGTGGCGCGCCCGCGGCCTAACCACTGCGCCAACTCGCTGCCTGGTTTGGCGATGTGGAGGACGGCACCGTGGTCCTCGAGCAGGCCGCACTGGAAGGCGTGGGGCCGCACCGTGGTGACCAAAGCGAAACGGTTTCCGAACGCCGCGTCGAGGCGCTCGCCGCTCTCGAGAACTGGGTTGGGGCAGAGCGTTCCTGCGAGCTGACGCGGCCCGCGACCCTTGATCACCAACGCGGATCGGCGTAGCGCCGGGGTCGTGCCGTTGACCAGCTTCTCACGCATACCGGGGATGAGGTGCAGGCGCGGGGCAACTGTGCGCCTGATGGCACTACCGAAACGACCGCCCGCGGTCATCGCCCACCCCATGCCGAGCGCCAGGCCGATCATCGTGCGTGCGTGAGGCTTTCGCTCCAGCTCATAGGTGTCTAGGACGCTCGGCGAGAGGTCGTCGGTGATCACCCCGGCCAGCTTCCACGCCACGTTCATCGCGTCGCGAAGTCCTGCCCCCATGCCTTGACCGATGAACGGCGGTGTCAGGTGGGCAGCATCGCCGAGTAGGAAGACATTTCGATCGCGCCATCGATCGGCGATCTGCGCGCGGAACGTATACTCGGTGACCCGCACCACCTCAAGCTCATCATCGGGAATGTCGTTGACCCAGGGATTAATCAGGTCGCGAAGGGTTTCCAGAGTGCTGTAGTCTTCGGCCGTCTCGTTTGCAAGCAGCCGGAACTCCCAGCGGTAGCGGCTTGGGCCGATGCGCATGTACGTTGCCGCGCGAACCGGATTGCACACCTGATGCACGCCGTCCCATTGATTCAGCTCCGCGTCGGTGATCACGTCTGCCACCAGCCAGCGCTGCTCGAATCGCAGATCTTCCATCGCGGCGCCGATCGAGGTACGCACGAGGCTGTTGGTGCCGTCGCAGCCGAGTACGTAGGCGCCGTCGACGATGTGCTCGGTACCGGTGACGCGGTCGGTGAAGGTCACTCGCACGCGACCGGGGTCGTGTTGGGTGACATCGGTGACTTCCGAATTGCCGCGAAGCTGTACGCCTGAACGCTTCGTCAGGTTGGCCCGGAGAAGCGCTTCGAATTCGGGTTGGTCGAACATGTTGGCCTGTGGGAAGCCGTGAACACTTTCGGCGGGGTCGCGGTGGAACTCCGCCAGCAGGCGGTGGTCACGGTCGAGCAGCCGCAGACCCAGCGCCGGCCTAGAGATCGCGGCGAACTCCTCGGCAACACCGAGCCGCGCGACGAGGCGGTTGATCTCGTCGTCGAGATGGACCGCCCGCGGTTGGGGGTAAACCGATTCCCATCGGTCAAGGATCAGCGACGAAATGCCGTAGTCGGCAAGCAAAGTCGCGGCGGTGACACCGGTGGGACCGGCCCCGACGATAACCACCGGCACGGACTCCGGCGGCATCACCGTTCCTTGGCTTCCCAGGCGACGGTGTAGCGGTCGAACGTGGCGTTGATGGGTCGGTCGCTGTACCGGGGCCACAGTAGATCTGTGGTCACTTGTATCTCACCGCGGTGCGCTGGGTGCCGAGGTCGATGGCGCCGTCGTCGGTCGCTACCGAGAGTTCCACGACGTCGCCGTGCTGCAGGTACTTCGAATTCTTGGCTTGTGTGCTGAAGAACAGCTTCCACTTCACCGCGGGCGGCAACAGCGAGGCAATGATCTCGATCGGTTTGGGCGGCGCGCTCAACGCGGTGCCGACCGGGGTGCCCGTCATGACGAGATCTCCGGCGCTTAGATCTTGGAAGCGGGCCAGCGACTGCAGCGCCTGCAGCGGTTTGTAGAGCATGTCGCCGTCGACGAGCATGTTCTGCCGGACCTCACCGCTCACCCGCAGTTGCAGTCGAAGGTCACCGAAGCGCTTGAGCTCGTCGGTATCAAGCAGCACCAGCACGGGGCCGACCGGGGTGAATGTCGGGTACGACTTGGCCTCATAGAACTGGGTTTGGGGGAGTTGGATGTCGCGGGCCGAGACGTCATTGGTGATGACGAGGCCCGCGATGAAATCGGCAAGATTGGACTCCGAGATAGTTGTGCCGACTGGAATATCGCGACCGATCACCAACCCGATCTCGACCTCGTAATCCAGGAACTTGACGTGCTGCGGCTTGACGATGTCGTCGAAAGGCCCGCTGATCGACGCGGACGCCTTGCGAAAGAACGTGAGTGGAATGGTTTGTGGATCCATCCCGGCGTCCTTGACGTGTGAGGCGAAGTTGGTCATCTGCGCCACCACCCGGCACGGCTTGGTCACCGGCGATATCAGGTCGAGGCTGTCGACCGGCACCGTCTCGCCGCTGTGCAGTGCGGCATCCATTGCCTCCCGGCCGGCCAACAGATCGCCGGTCGTGGTCGCAGACGTGTCGACTTTCGCGGCGCCAGCGGGGGTTTGCACCCACCAGGCATCGGCGGTACGCAGAACGGAAATGGTCATGAGCTGGCTACTTTCAGAAGGCCGATAAGGCGGTTGATATCGAATTCGTTGTGATCGCGTAGCGCGGTGAACATCGACCGCGCTTCGTGGGGAAGGGATTTCGGGTTGGCGCCGAGGAAGTCTTTGCTCGCCGGTGGACCCCACTGCGCCAGGCCAGAGGCGGTGAACGGCGCCCAACCCGGCTTCAGTGTCGAGTCGAACATGTCACCGTCGGCGAAGTGCTCGACCATGAAACCGTCCGGGTCACGCCAGTAGTCGAAGAGCTGGCTGCCCTGGATGTGGCGTCCGATGCCCCACGACCGGAAATAGCCGAGCTCCCTGAGGTATTCGCCGCCGGCGGCCAGCGCGTCGAGATCGCAGACCTGGTAGGCCGAATGCACGTATCGGTTTTGCGGTCCAAGCGCGAGCGCCAACGTGTGGTGGTCGGCCGGCGTCGTGCCACGGTCACAGCGAATGAAGCTCATCGTCGGTCCGCGGTCGCGCTGGCCGGGGTAATAAAGGAAGTCGCTGACGATCATGCCGAGGTTGTCGAGATACCAGTTCAGCGTCTCGAGGTACTTCGTGCTTTGCAGTACGAGGTGCCCCAGTCGCTGCACCTTGGTGGGTTCGCGGGGCGGGCGCTGCGTCGCGTTCACCCGTTGCAGTTCGTGCCCGAAATTGAAGACGTGGGGCGCCTGATGCGGCAACGATGTGAGCTCATGCGTGCCCGCGACGACATGCACCGGTATGCCGCTCGGGTCGACCAGGTCGATCGTCAGGCCGCCGATCGTTTCGGGCAGCGGCCGGGTGCGGGCGCCGGTGGCCTTCGCCAGGCGTAGCAAGTCCGCTTCGTCCTGGGCTTTGAAAGCCGCGCCGAGGAACTGCGTGCATGAGCCACGGCGAATGATCGCGCAGGGCGGTCCCGGATCGGTGCCCCGCAGTTGCAGTTCGTCGTTTGTCCGGATCGCGGTGGCGAAACCGAACGCGTTGGCGAATGTCTCGGCCCGCGCGAGGTCGGGTTTCTGGAATTCGAGCCAGGCGAGGTCGGCAACCTTGATGACCGGATTGCGCGACCGTCCCGCGTGCTCCCCCTTCCTGGCGACCCGCTCACTATGCAGGTCGTTGTGGGCGCCGACCAGGTCTTTCATGACTGCCTCCTTTGTAGCTGACGAAATCGTCACATACGACGTTAGCCTCAGTCAAGTGTTTCTGACGAAATCCTCAAAACTGACAGAGCCTGCTATTGTGGCCTCGTGAGCGAACTACAGGACGAGCCGATCAACCGGCTGGAGCGGCGGAAACGGCGCACCCGCGCAGCCTTGATCCAGGCGGCGCAGGGCTTCATCGCTGCAGGCAAGCTCAACGTGCCGGTACTTGAGATCACCCAGGCCGCAGACGTCGGGATGGGTTCCTTCTATAACCACTTCGACAGCAAGGAAGAACTGTTCGAGGCCGCGGTCGCCGACGTACTCGACGCTCACGGCGCCCTGCTCGATCGGCTGACGGAATCGATCGACGATCCCGCCGAGACATTCGCGTGCAGCTTCCGGCTGACGTGCCGGCTATTCCGGCGCCGCCCTCAGGAGAGCCGGATCCTCCTTGTCAGCGGGCTCAATCTCATGCCGTCGGACCGTGGCCTCGGGCCACGCGCGCTGCGGGACATCACGGCGGCCGCGGCGGCGGGGCGATTCACGGTCGACGATCCCAAGCTGGCGATGGCCGTCGCTGCCGGCGCACTCTTCGGACTCGGCAAGCTGCTGCAGGACGAGCCGGAGCGCGACGACGCTGCGGCCGCTGACCGGGTGACCGAAGACGTGTTGCGGTTGTTCGGACTTCCCGCCGACGAAGCACGCGAGATCTGTCAGCGGCCACTGCCGGACATCGCCGGAGTGACTCTGCCCGACTCTGCGGCGTAATCGGCGCGCGTGGCATCGCTGTGGACGGGCAAAAACTCCCATGACAGATGGCAGCCCCTACGGAAAGGATTGAGTAGGCAGCGATCCAACTGACAGAGGACCAACTAGGTGAATCTTGGCGACTACGACGCATTGAGCTTCGACTGTTACGGAACCCTCATCGACTGGGAAACCGGCCTCTCGTCGATTCTGGCGCCATGGGCCCGAGAGGCCGGGCTCGAGCTCACCGACGAGGAATTGCTGGTTGCCTACGCGAACAACGAAGCGCATGTGGAACGTGAGCACCCAACCGCGCTGTATCCGACGATCCTCGCCGAGTCGTTCCGACGGATCGGCGCGAGCCTGGGCACCGCGGTGTCAGACGAATGGGCCAACAAGCTCGGCGGGTCGGTGCCGTCGTGGCCGGCGTTCTCCGACTCTGCGGACGCGTTGGCGTCGTTGGCCGACGACTACAAGCTGATCATCGTCTCCAACGTGCACCGTGACGGATTCGCGGGAAGCAACCCACGCCTCGGCGTTACGTTCGACAAGATCATCACCGCCGAGGATGTCGGGGCGTACAAACCGGCCCCGAATCACTTCGAAGCCCTAGACGCCGCACTGGCGGAGCTCGGCGTGCCGCGAGAACGTCTGCTGCACGTAGCGCAAAGCCTTCGCCACGACCATGTGCCGGCAAAGCGCTACGGGCTCGCCTCGGTATGGCTCAACCGCCGCCACGACCGCCCGGGTTGGGGTGCAACACCCAAACCGGATGAGGAATTCAGCTACGCCATGGAGTTTCCCTCGATGGCGGACTTCGCCGCGGCCGCTCGGGAGAGTAAGCCCAGATGATCTGCTGACCGCCGACAACGGGCTAGTGTGAGCACGGTCATATCGATTGAACGCTGTCGCGTTCGAAGTCGAAAGGCCGTGTGACATGACCATATTCAGCTCCTCCCCGATAGGCATATTCCGCCGTAAGCCCGTCGATGAAGTCGTGCCGGAAGATCTGCAGGAAGGTGGCGGACTCCAGCGTGTGCTGGGCTTGTGGCAGCTCACCGCGATCGGGATAGGCGGCATCATCGGCGCCGGTATCTTCTCCCTCGCCGGAGCAGTGGCCAGAGAATCCGCCGGCCCGGGAGTGCTCTTCTCGTTTCTGATCGCCGGCGTCGCTAGCGCCTGCGCCGCCTTGTCGTACGCGGAGTTCGCGAGCATTGTCCCCAAGGCCGGGTCGGCGTACACCTATGGCTACGTCGTCCTGGGCGAGGGCGTCGGTTGGTTCATCGGCTGGGACCTGTTGCTCGAGTACACCGCCATCGTCGCCGTGGTCGGCATCGGGATCTCCGGCTACTTCGGCTTCCTCATCGAACAGATCGGCCTGAACCTGCCCGAATGGATGCTCGGTGCACCGGGCAGTGACCCCGACCACCCAGGCCGCGTGGTCGATCTGTTCGCACTGCTGTTGTGCCTGTTGATCGCCTTCATTCTGACCCGGGGCGTGCGCAATGCGGCTCGCGTGGAAAGCCTGCTCGTTTGGCTCAAGGTCGCCGTCGTCATCCTGATCGTCGGCCTCGGTGTCTTCTACGTGAACACCCACAACTACACGCCATTCCTGCCGTTTGGGTGGGCCGGGGTGTTCGCCGGCGCGTCGGTCGTCTTTTTCGCGGTCTTCGGGTACGACGCGATGAGCACAGCGGCCGAGGAATCTTCGGAGGCTCGCCGTGTGTTGCCGAAAGCCATCATGCTGTCGCTGGGGATCTCGATGACCCTTTACGTGCTGGCCTGCCTGGTGCTGACCGGGATGGTGAAGTACGCCGAGGTCGACCCGGAGTCCGCGTTCGCGCAGGCATTCGAGAGTGTCGGACTGCCGTGGATCGCGACCCTGATCTCGGTCGGTGCCATTCTCGGCATTGCGACCGTGATGTGGACGTTCATGTATGCCGTTACCCGGGTGTGGTTCTCGATGTCCCGCGACGGTTTACTGCCCAAGTGGTTCGCCGCCGTCGACGCCAAACACCGGGTGCCAGTGCGGGTCACCTGGATCGTGGGCATCGGCTCGGGCCTGATCGCCGGCTTCTTGCCGATCGCCGAGGCCGCCCAGCTGACCAATATCGGGATCCTGCTCGCCTTCGCGGTTGTGTGCACCGCGGTCATCGTGTTGCGCTACCGGTCTCCCGAGATCGAGCGCGGCTTCCGCACTCCCGGCATGCCGGTCATCCCCCTCATCGGGGTCGCCTCTTCAATCTGGTTGACCACCTACCTGACGACGATCACCTGGCTGCGGTTCGCCGTGTGGCTGGTGATCGGACTGGTGATCTACGGGCTCTACGGCTACCGCCACTCACACTTGAACACCGCTCGGACCCAGAGGGAGTCGACGACTTAGGCGCGTCGTCCTCGACACTGCGGGGAGATCGCAACTTTGACCGGATTCGCGATCTCACTGCAGTTTCGGCGAAGCGGCTAGCTCAGAAGGCGGCCTCGGGCAGGCGCATGATCTCGTCGTCGAGGTTCTCGATGACGCCGCGTAGCGCCGCGAGGTTCGGCAGCATGTTGGCGGCGAAGAACGTCGCGGTGGCGATCTTGCCTCGATAGAACGCCTCGTCGCCCTTCGACCCGGTGAGCGCGGCTTGCGCCACATTGGCCTGCACGAGCAGTCGCCAACCGATGAGCAGGTCTCCGATGGCGAGCAGGAAGCGAACCGAGACGAGGCCGATTTTGTAGATCTCCGTTGGCTGTTCGGGAGCGGACATCAGGTAGCCGGTCAACGTGGTCGTCATCGCCTGGACATGTTCCAGCGCGGTGCGCAGTTGGTCGGCCTGGGTTTTCAACTCCGCGTCGCAGGTGTCAATGGACTGGGTGATCTGCGCCGCGACGTGTGCCAGCGCCTCCCCACGGTCGCGAACGATCTTGCGGAAGAACAGATCAAGCGCCTGGATCGCGGTGGTGCCCTCGTACAGCGAGTCGATCTTGGCGTCACGGATGTACTGCTCGATCGGATAGTCCTGCAGGAAGCCCGAACCGCCGAAGGTTTGCAGCGACTCCGTCAGGAGTTCATAGGCGCGTTCGGAGCCAACGCCCTTGACTATCGGCAGCAGCAGGTCGTCGACGCGGTGTGCCATCTGGGGGCTGGCACCCGAAACCTGTTGAGCAACATCATCGTTCTGATGGGCAGCGGCATACATGTACAAGGCCCGCAGACCTTCGGCATAGGCCTTCTGCGTAATCAAGCTGCGCCGCACATCCGGATGGTGGATGATCGTCGCCCGTGGTGCGGCCTTGTCGGTCATCTGGGTCATATCGGCGCCCTGCACCCGTTCCTTCGCGAACGCAAGCGCGTTGAGGTAGCCGGTGGACAGCGCGCCGGTCGACTTGACGCCGATCGTCATGCGCGCGTTCTCGATCACGGTGAACATCTGCGCGATACCGTTGTGGACGTCGCCCACCAGATAGCCGACGGCGGGAATGCCGTGTGCGCCGAACGTCAATTCGCATGTGGGGGAGGACTTCAGCCCCATCTTGTGTTCCAGCCCGGTCGCGAAGACGCCGTTGCGGGGGCCGAGGTCGAGCGTGTCGGGATCGAACAGATGCTTCGGCACATAGAACAGGCTCAGTCCCTTGGTGCCTGGCCCCGCGCCGTCCGGTCGCGCCAGCACCAGGTGGAAGATGTTCTCGGCGGTATCACCGACATCGCCACCGGAGATGAACCGCTTCACGCCCTCGATGTGCCACGTTCCGTCGGATTGTGCGATGGCTTTGGTGCGGCCCGCGCCGACATCGGAGCCGGCATCCGGCTCGGTCAACACCATGGTCGCCGCCCAGCCCCGCTCCACGCCCATTGCGGCCCAACGCTTTTGCTGTTCGTTGCCCTCGACATAGAGTGCATGGGCCATCGCGGGACCCAGCGCGTACCAGAACGCCGCCGACGGGTTGGCGCATACCAGCATCTCGTGGATCGCCCACGTCAGAGGCGCGGGCGCCGGAACACCGCCGATCTCCTCGGCGATCCCCATGCGCCACCATTCGGCGTCCTTGATCGCCTGCACCGACTTCGCCAATTCGCTGGGCACGCTGATGGTGTGATGCTCCGGGTCGAAGACAGGGGGATTGCGGTCCGCCGCGGCGAACGACTCGGCGACTGGACCCTCCGCCAACCGAGCGACCTCGTCGAGCATTGTGCGCACCGTGTCGGCATCGAGATCGCCGTAGCGGCCCGACGCGAGAACGTCGCCGAGGTTCAATACCTCGAACAAGTTGAACTCGATGTCACGGACATTGGCGATGTAGTGGCCCAACGCATTTCCCTCCGCTTAGCAAACTGAAGGAAGTGTGGCGGAGCAGGCAAAACGTACGCAACCGTAACCACGCGCAAGCTACGGTGACGGAACCGTAGGGTGCGAGGTCACTGTCATCCTATGTGATGGGCGTCACACCGTGGCAACTCTGCGTGGACGTCGGCGCGGGCTCCGTCGAAGCTGAGATGTCCCTTGATGGGAAGACATTCGGGCGGCGGGTCCTCGTAGCTCCACGCCACATCGGCGACGACCGTGTCGCCGACCACCGCAGCCCAGTACGTCGCATAGCCCTTGTAGTTGCAGTAGCTGCTGGTCTCGGTTCGGCGCAGGATGTCGGTGCGGACGACCGACGGATGGACATAGAGCCGAGGTTCCAGCGCCGTCTCGAACACGATCACCGTGTCTGCGGTGTCGACGAGTGTCGCACCGGCGACGCTGACCCGCAGCCCCCGGTTCGTGGGTCGGCAATCGACGCGGTGATAGGGATTGGGTGGGTAGTGGACGAGCGTGCGCCCCTCTTCGAGCCACGTGTCGACCGCGTACCACGGCACATGGACGTATCCCGGCGCCTCCGGTTCGGGCTCGCTGGGAAGGTCGCCGACATCGTCGGCCGGGAACGCGTAGCTGAGCGGGTGATCGCGGCGGTGCACCATCAGCGCCCGTTCGGTGTCGATGACGAGTTGGCCGTTGCGAATCGCCTGAACTCGACGCGGATGCGGCTCGAGGAGGACGAGATCGTCGGGCAATGGGGAGGAGAACCAGCCGGCAGGATCCTTGCTGAGCGGGCCGCGCCCGGCGACAAGACTCATTTCGGGGCTCCGATCATCGCAAGTGCCTCCAGCTTTACAAACGTTGCGCGAACTGTCACGACCGGGCTGGGACGATCCGCCCAGACTCGACCTTTACAGATCATCATAAAACTGTCACGCTCTTCTTATGCCCGCTGTGGGAGTACGTCGTGGATAGGACACCGATGGCAACACCATCCTTCAACGTCGATGACAAGGCCGCGGGCGCGGGCAGGATTCTTCGGTATCAACTCAATGTCCTCGCATCTACCGCCGAGGACGTTGTGCAGTCGGCGGGCGGATGGTTGTACGACCGCGCGAGGGCCGGCTGGGATGTCAACGTGTTCGTCGCTGGCGGCGATCCCCGACCGCTCGTCATTCTGGGCGCGACGGCGCTCGATCTGGACGAGGGTCTTCTGTCTATGGTGCGGGGCGCGTCGCATGGCGCGGCGTTGGCGGTCAGCGCCGATCTACTAGGCGCAGACATCCGGGTGCGCGACGAGATCCTTCGAGTGTTGAAGCACGGACTCACCGAAGTCACCGTCTGGGGTACGCGCTGGCCGGCCGAACTGGGTCGTCAGGCCGATTCGATTGAGCACGGGATGAGCTTGGCCGCACGGGCTTTCAAGTCGTACGCCCTTGTCGCCGCCGATGCTGCGACGGATTCGGTCACACCGACCGAGACGCTTTTCCGAGTCGGAACCGGTTCATTCCGCCCGCTGTACTCCGTCTGAAGCGGTCTACCTGATCCAGCCGCGACGGCGCAGCCACCAGTCACGTACCACCGCGATGACGATGAGGATGGCGAACGCGATCAGGAACCCGTCCTCGATGTGTCCGACATGGTTGCCGCGCAGCATCAGAAGCAGAAACCCCGCTGACAGCAGCCCGCCGATGTGGATCAGCCGGTAGTTCTCCTTCGACCAGCCCCACTGCGCGGATGGCACATCTTCGACGTCAACGCCGGTGTGACGTTCCACCTCAGTGCTGGCCACGGCTGCTCCTCACGGTCGGCTGGCATCTGCAGACATTCTGACACAGGTCTACTACGCGGCGCCGTACACCCGTTGCCTGCCATTGATGCCGCCCGAAATTCGCGGTAGAGAAACAGGATGCAATTTTGGAGCGGCACACCGTTCATGAGGAGCACCGAGATCCTCGCGGTGGCGCGAATGTTCGACGACGCCGGCTACGACGGGTTGATCTGCTCCGACCACCTCATCTACCCACGGGAGCTTTCCTCGCCCTATCCGGATTCGACGACGGGCAAGCCGGGGTGGCCACCTGAAACGGCGTGGCCAGATTCGTGGGTGCTCATCGGCGCGATGGCGGCGGTGACGAAGCGGCTGCGCTTCTCCAATGCGGTTTACGTCGCACCCGCCCGGCCGCTTCTGGAGGTGGCCAAGCAGGTCGCGACCGCGTCCGTGCTCTCCGAGGGCCGGGTGTCGCTTGGTGTCGGCGTCGGCTGGATGCGCGAGGAATACGAGCTGTTGGGTCAGGACTTCGACACCCGCGGCAAGCGGCTCAACGAAATGATCCCCGCGTTGCGGGAGCTGTGGCGCGGCGGCTGGGTGTCGTGGAGTGGCCAGTATTACCAAGTGCCCGAGGTGATGATCGAACCCCATCCCGAGGCGCCGGTGCCCATTCTGTGCGGGGGCGAATCCGATGCGGCGCTGCGGCGGGCGGCCCGGCTGTGTGACGGCTGGGTCGGCTATGCCTACGCATGGGACGACGCGGTCGGTTACGTGGAGAAGCTGACAGCCTTGCGCCGGGAGTACGGCCGCGAGAACGAGCCGTTCGACATCCTTCTGGCGCTGCTCGAACCGCCGACGTCCGATCTGTACAAGCGTGCCGAGGACATCGGCATCACGGCGGTGATGTCGGTGCCGTGGATGGGCGTGGATCTGCCGCCGGGCGATGTTGAACGCTACCGCGGGCCGATCGAACGCTTCGCCGAAACCATCATCGAGAAGGTGCACTGACCGGCGGCGTCGTCCGGTCACTGCCACAATGCCAGCCATGAGCGACGACTATCCGCGCGACATGGTCGGTTACGGACCCAACCCGCCGCACCCCCAGTGGCCGGGCGGAGCGAACATCGCCGTGCAGTTCGTCCTCAACTACGAGGAGGGCGCCGAAAACAATGTGCTGCACGGCGATCAGGCGTCGGAGACTTTCCTGTCCGAAATCATTGGTGCACAGCCCTTTCCGAACCGGCACATGTCCATGGAGTCGCTCTATGAATACGGGTCGCGCGCCGGGTTGTGGCGCGTGCTGCGCGTTTTCGACCGACGCGGGCTGCCGCTGACGATCTTTGGCGTAGCGATGGCGCTCGCGCGCAATCCGCAAGCCGTCGCGGCGTTCTTGGCGCGCGGCGACGAGATCGCATGCCACGGTTTGCGTTGGCTCAGCTATCAACTCGTCGAGCCCGAAGTCGAGCGCACGCACCTCGCCGAGGCCGTGCGGCTGATGACCGAGTTGACCGGTGAGGTGCCGCTCGGGTGGTATGCCGGCCGCGACTCGCCGCAGACCCGGCGACTTGTCGTCGAGCACGGCGGCTTCCTGTACGACTCCGATTCCTACGCTGACGACTTGCCGTACTGGACGGCCGTAGATGGCACCGACCACTTGGTGGTGCCCTACACGCTGGACACCAACGACATGCGGTTCGCGATCCCGGGCGGATTCGGAAGCGGCGACGAGTTCTTTACGCATTTGCGCGACGCGTTCGACGTGCTCTATGCCGAAGGCGCGGCGGGCTCGCCGAAGATGCTGTCAATCGGACTGCACTGCCGGCTGGTAGGCCGGCCGGCGCGCGTCGCCGCACTTGAGCGCTTCCTCGATCACGTGCAGGCCCACGAGAAGGTGTGGATCACGCGCCGCATCGACATCGCGCGGCACTGGATTGCACACTTCCCGCCGGGTTAGACGGATATCGTTGGCTTTGTGGCTGATTCGTCAGACGATGAGATCCGAGCACTGATTGCGTGCCTCTACGGGGCGATGGACAAACAGGACACGTCGACGTTCGACGAGTTGGTGTCGCCACGGGTCGTCGTCGAGGTAGGTAGTTCGGCGCCGATCGGATTGGACGAATGGCGCGCCCACCTGCAGGCGTTCTACCGTGGGTTTCCGGACGGCCGTCACCAGATCGAGGAGCTCCTCGTGGCCGGTTCGCACGGTATCTCTCGGTGCCGTTTCGTCGGAACCCACACCGGCGAATTCCAGGGACGCTCGCCCACCGGCAAGAAGGTCTCCGTCGGGGTGATCCACATCGACCGATTCCAGGGCGACATGGTCGTGGCGCACCGCGGCCAGATCGACATGCACGGGCTATTCGCGCAGCTCGACGGCGACTAGTGGGCGCGGCACCAAACTGACACTTGCCGTGACACCATAGTGATGTCACCATGACACCATGGAGTTGCAGCCGTATGTCGACGCGGTGCGCCACGAGCTGTCCGTGGCCGCCGCCGCGGGCGGACAGGATGCCGAATCGCTTGCCGAGCGGTTGAGCGCGCCGCTGGAATCGGCAATCCGGCTGGCATTGCTCGAGGCACTGTCCGAGGCGGCCGAGCAGATCACCCGCGATCTCGCCCCAGGCTCGGTCGACGTGCGGCTGCGTGGTCGCGACCCCGAGTTCACGGTGTCGCCCGGCATGGAGGGTGGGGCCGAACTGACCGAACCATTCCATGTCGGCGCACCCGAATCCGAGGACGACGGCGGCACCTGGCGGGTGACGCTGCGGCTACCAGAACACCTGCGACCACGGGTCGACGCGGCCGCGCGCCGGGACGGGCTGTCGGTAAACACCTGGCTCGTTCGTGCAGTCACCGCCGCACTGGGTGGCAATGCGCGACGTCCGCGAGGCGACTCCGGCAAGCAGTTCAGCGGCTGGGTCCGCTAATCCACGAAACCGAGGAGGAGAAACAATGCCCACTTTCCAAACCCCCCAACCGATCACCGCGACGGTGGAGATCTCCGCCGGCGCCGTGCGGCTCGCCGCGGGTGACCGTGACGACACCCTCGTCGAGGTGCGGCCCCGTGACGAATCCCGCAGTCACGACGTCAAGGCCGCCGAGCAGGTGCGAGTCGACTTCAACAACGGCACGCTCCTGGTGTCGAGCCGCCGCGGCTTTTCCTTCCCGCGTAGGGGGGCGGTCGTCGTCGACGTCGCCCTGCCGTGCGGCTCCCGGCTCCAAGCGTCCGCCGCATCGGCGGACATCACCGCCGACGGCCAGTACGGCGACTGCAAATTCGCCTCTGCCAGCGGTGACCTGGAGGTCGGCTCTGTGGTCGGAAATCTCAAGGCGGACACCGCATCCGGCGGCATCACCGTTCACGGCATCAACGGTTCGGCATCTGTGTCGACGGCCTCCGGTGACGCCACGATCGGTGATCTCGACGGTGATGTGAAGTTCCGTGCCGCGAGCGGCTCGCTGAGCGTCACACGCCTCCATGGAAACATCAACGCGCAGACCGCTTCTGGCGATGTCAACGTCGCGACGGCCATCAACGGCGGTGTGTCCGTGCAGACCGGCAGCGGCGAGCTCGTCGTCGGCATCGCCGAAGGCACTGCGGCCCAGCTTGATTTGCGCACCGACTCCGGCGAAGTCCGCAACTCGCTGACGCCGTCGGATGGTCCGTCAGAAGGTGACGAGACACTCGTCGTGCATGCGCGGATCGGCTCTGGCGACATCGTCGTGCAGCGGGCGACCGCCGACTCGATGTCCTAGGCGGGGCCGGTCACAACCAGTTGATGGCCGTCGCAGAGCCGGAGAACGAACTCTCGCATTCCCCACGGCTGTTCGACTGGTGGTGCGGCAATGTCGCCTCCCGCTGCGACCGCACGCCGGTACGACGAATCGAACTGGGTGCCGACATCAACATTGACGGTGACGGGCGCGATTGGCGACGCCGTCGCCACCAGCCGAACACATGGGCCCACGCTAATCCGACGGGCTTTTCCGTCTCGCGCACGAACCACAAGTGCGCTCCCGCGCGTTCGAGACCTTCCGTCAAATCGCGG
>JAJKIB010000552.1 GCA_021154745.1 Mycobacterium sp. | reverse complement strand
TGCGACCGGCCCGTGGTCGAGGTCTGCCCCGTCGAGTGGGCCCGCATGGAGAACCGCAGCGTCCTGCAGTGGGACAAAGACGACTGCGCGGCAATCGGTTTGGTGAAGTTCGACCTGCTCGGGCTGGGCATGCTCTCGGCGCTGCACTACTGCATCGACCTGGTGCGCGAGCACAAGGGCCTCGAAGTCGACCTCGCGAAACTGGACCTCTCCGAGCCCGCGGTGTACGAGATGCTGCAGCGTGCCGACTCGGTCGGAGTGTTTCAGGTGGAGTCTCGCGCGCAGATGGCCACCCTGCCGCGGCTGAAGCCGCGGGTGTTCTACGACCTGGTGGTCGAGGTGGCGCTGATCCGCCCTGGACCGATCCAAGGCGGGTCGGTGCACCCCTTCATCAAGCGGCGCAACGGCGTCGAACCCGTCACCTACGACCACCCGTCGATGGAGTCCGCCCTGCGAAAGACGCTGGGAGTGCCGCTATTTCAGGAGCAACTCATGCAGCTTGCGGTCGACTGCGCCGGTTTCTCCGCCGCCGAGGCCGACCAGTTGCGCCGGGCGATGGGGTCCAAGCGCTCCACCGAGCGGATGCAACGACTGCGCGGCCGGTTCTACGACGGCATGCGCGAGCGGCACGGCATCACCGGCGAGGTGGCCGACCGGATCTACGAGAAGCTGGAAGCCTTCGCCAATTTCGGCTTCCCGGAAAGCCATTCGCTGTCGTTCGCCTCGTTGGTGTTCTACTCGTCGTGGTTCAAGCTGCATCATCCGGCGGCGTTCTGTGCGGCGCTGCTGCGGGCGCAACCGATGGGCTTCTACTCGCCGCAGTCGCTGGTGGCCGACGCCCGCAGGCACGGGGTTACCGTGCACGGGCCTGACGTCAACGCCAGCCTTGCGCACGCCACGCTGGAGAATGCCGGGATGGAGGTGCGGCTGGGCCTCGGCAGTGTCCGCCACATCGGCGACGAGTTGGCCGAGAAGATCGTCGACGAGCGAAAGGCCAACGGGCCGTTCGTTTCCCTGCTCGACGTGACCGGACGCGTGCAGCTGTCTGTACCGCAGACCGAGGCACTGGCCACCGCGGGGGCGCTGGGCTGCTTCGGGGTCACCCGCCGCGAAGGATTGTGGGCGGCTGGTGCGGCCGCAACGCAGCGGCCCGACCGGCTGCCGGGCGTTGGCTCGTCGTCGCACATCCCGTCGTTGCCCGGCATGACCGAGCTGGAGCTGGCCGCTTCGGACGTGTGGGCCACCGGCATTTCACCGGACAGCTATCCCACCCAGTTCCTGAGGGAGGACCTCGACGCCATCGGCGTGGTGCCCGCCGACCAGCTGCTGGCCATCCCGGACGGAACCCGCGTGTTGGTGGCAGGCGCGGTGACGCATCGGCAGCGGCCCGCGACTGCGCAGGGCGTGACGTTCCTCAACCTCGAGGACGAAACCGGGATGGTCAACATCTTGTGTTCGCAGGGGGTTTGGGCGCGGCACCGCAGGCTGGCGCAGACGGCGTCGGCGCTGCTGATCCGCGGCCAGGTGCAAAACGCCACCGGCGCCATCACCGTCGTGGCCGAGCGGATGGGAAAGCTCAAGTTGACCGTCGGCTCCCGCAGCCGCGACTTCCGCTGAAATGCAGCGCACGTTTCGCACGGATTTTCGCAAAACCATTGCGCCGCCGCGTGACTGTGCATTGTGATGGCATGCATGTGCGTTAACTCCATGAAATTGATGTGGTTGCGCCGTCTTGTTGTTTCGGCGCTGGTCGCGGTGGTGATGTGCGGCCTGGTCGCTGCCGGGGGTTTTGCGACTGCGAATGCGGATTCGCGCCCCGGTTTGCCGATCGAATACTTGAAGGTGCCCTCGGCGGGGATGGGCCGTGATATTCCCGTGCAATTTCAAGGCGGTGGGTCGCACGCCGTCTACCTGCTCGACGGTCTGCGCGCACGGGATGACCGCAACGGTTGGGACATCGAGACATCGGCGTTTGACTGGTTCCATCAATCCGGCATGTCGATCGTCATGCCCGTCGGCGGCATGTCGAGCTTTTACACCGACTGGTATGAGCCGGCCGTCGGCAACGGTGGCACCTGGACCTACAAATGGGAGACCTTCCTGACCGAGGAGCTACCCGCCTGGCTCTCGGCCAACAAGAAGGTAAGTCGCACCGGCAATGCCGCGGTCGGGCTGTCGATGGGCGGCTCGGCGGCGCTGGTGTTGGCCGCCTATCACCCGCAGCAGTTCGTCTACGCGGGATCGCTGTCTGGCTTCTTGAACCTGTCCGCCGAGCCGTGGCCGGGCAGGGTTGCCCTGGCCATGAACGACGCCGGGGGCTTCAACCCTGGCGCGATGTGGGGGCCGCCGGGTGACCCGGCATGGGCACGCAACGATCCGACGGTCAGTATCCCGAAGCTGGTCGCCAACAACACCCGGCTGTGGATCTACTGCGGAACGGGAAGCCCTTCCGACATCTCTGGCAATCCTCCCAATGCGGGAATCCTCGGTTTCCTCGAGGGATTCACCCGCGACGGCAACATTGCATTCCGTGATCAATACATCGCTGCCGGAGGTAAGAACGCCGTGTTCAATTTCCCCGATAGCGGCCTCCACAATTGGCCGGAATGGGGCCAGCAGCTTCAGCAGATGAAGCCAGATCTGCAACGGACGTTGGGCGCCATGTCCTGAGGGAGTCCTATCGACTGCGAAAGTTAGCCTCCGGTCGGTGTCGTCCATACCTTGTCGACGGCGATCTTCAGCCGGGTGCTGTACGCGGCGAGGAACTCCTTGCTGAAGCCAAGGCTGGCGGCGTACTCGCCGTACTTCGTCAGATACTGCTCGTCCACAACGGATCGGCGCCTTCCGCCTCGACCGATGCAACGCCACCGACGATGATGATGCCGGAGCCGTTGCCGTCGGAGTCAAGATTCAGGCTGACCCGCTGATGGGCGTTGATGTGTCTGACCTTGGCGGCGTTGGGCTGCGAGTAGACGATCACGTCGTTGCCGTCGAAGTAGAACCACACCAGCCGCGGGACGGGCTGACCGGACTTCGCGACCGTCGTCATCCAGCCGTACTTATCAGACGAGAGCCTGTCGGACACTTCTTGCGTGAATTCGACTGTCATGGAAGCGAATGTAGTCTCGGCGAAATGACAGCCGAGAAGACACTGAACCTGTCCGTCGATGAAGTCCTGACCACTACGCGTTCGGTGCGCAAGCGGCTGGATTTCGAGAAGCCGGTGTCGCGTGAGGTGCTGTTGGAATGTCTCGAGCTGGCGCTCCAGGCGCCGACGGGCTCCAACGCCCAGGGCTGGCAATGGATGTTCATCGAGGACGCCGACAAGAAGAAGGCACTGGCCGACATCTACCGGACCAACGCGACGCCGTATCTCGACCTACCCAAGCCCGAGTACGGCGACGTGCGCGACGAGCAACGGCCACTCGTCTATGACTCCGCCAAGTACCTCAACGAACACCTCCACGAAGTGCCAGTCATGTTGATCCCGTGCCTGGAGGGCCGACCCGACGGCGCGCCCGCCGGGATGAGCGGATCGTTCTGGGGCTCGCTGCTTCCCGCCGTGTGGAGCTTGATGTTGGCGCTGCGCTCACGCGGTCTTGGCTCGGCATGGACGACGCTGCACCTGGTGGGCGACGGCGAGAAGCAGGCCGCTGAAATCCTCGGCATTCCGTTCGACAAATACAGCCAGGGCGGCCTGTTCCCGATCGCCTACACCAAGGGCACCGACTTCCGGCCGGCCAAGCGGCTGCCCGCCGACCAGGTCACCCACTGGGACAGTTGGTGAATCTCTTCGCGCAAGCGCTCATCGGAAGGTAAGTCATACCGCGCCGTCGAACCCGTGCTGGCGCCATGCCTCGTAGACGGCGACGGCGGCGGCGTTGGACAGGTTCAATGACCGCCGGCCCGCCAGCATCGGGATGCGCACCTGCGCGCTGATGTGCGGGTCGGCGAGCGTCGCTGCATCGAGCCCGGTGGGCTCCGGGCCGAACATCAACACGTCACCCGGCCGGTAGCTGATGTCGGCGTAGGGCGTCGAGGCACGTGCGGTGAACGCGTACACCTGCACTGGCTCAAGCGCCTCCCAAGCCGCGGGCAGATCGCGGTGGACGCTGACCGACGCCAGGTCGTGATAGTCCAGGCCGGCGCGGCGCAATTTGGGTTCAGACAGGTCGAATCCCAGCGGCTCGACCAGATGCAATTCGCATCCCGTCGCGGCAACCATGCGGATGGCATTGCCGGTGTTGGGCGCGATCCGCGGCGAGTAGAACATCAGCCGAAACATTCGATGATTCAACACGCTTCGAATGCGCCGGGGCGCCGGCCATTTGCTCGCGTAGCACGAAACGGCTCGTCAGCGCGGTTATGAACTCTGTCTGTTCAGTAAGAATTGTGGAAACGGCCGGGCATGGCTGGCATACTCGACCAATTGCCAGGCGTAGAACGCCCGCCCATCCGAGGGCGAAATCAGCAGGAAGTCTTATGAACGACGCTTCATTACTGAATTGCGGACCGGCGGCCGATAGCAGCGGCGGGCGCCGATGACCGCGTTCTCGCAGCTGAAGCAGGCAGACGGCACGCTCGTCGATTTCGAACCAAAGGCACCAAAGGCGGAGCCATCGCTCAAGCGGCCGTCGCGATGGTCGATCGCGAATTGGCCGGTCCGCTGGAAAGTGTTCGCGATCGTTTTGGTGCCGTTGGTTCTCGCCGGCACCTTCGGGGGATTGCGCATCTACTCGAGCGCGACGGATGCGGCCGATTTGCGCCGCGCCGCCGACCGCGCCGAAATGGTGCCCGCGATCGAGAGCTACATGGCCTCGCTCGACGGCGCAATGCTCGCGAGTTCGACCGGCGGTGACACCCAGGCGGCGCTGACCAAGTTCGACGCCAGCCGCCAGGAATTGCAGCGACGGCTCGCCGACACGGACAACGCGCCAGATGTCAGCAAGGGCGTCAACACCATGATCGGCGCGGGCCAGGCGCTGATGGACAAGGTCACCGCCAACAGCATCGGGCTGCGCGACCGGGTGACCACCTATGCGCCGATCCTGCTGACCGCCGAGGATGCGATCAACGGCTCGGTCCGGGTCGACGACGAACGCATTCGCGCCGAGACGCTCGGGCTGAGCCGCGCGATCGGTGCCCGCGGCCAGATGATGATGCAGCAGCTTCTGGTGAATCTCGGCGGTGAACTGGTCGAGCCCGAGCTGCGCACGTCGATGATCACGCTCGCAGGTACCGAGCCGTCGACCCTGTTCGGGATGAGCCAGGTGCTCGGCGTCGGCTCGCCTGAGGCGCAAAAGCTGCAGGCCGAGATGGTCAAGCGGATGGCGATCATGTCCGACCCGGCCGCGCTACTGGTCAACAATCCGGACCTGAGCGCCTCGATTCAGGTCACCAACCAGATCGCGAACAAGATCATCGCCGACACATCGACTGCGGTGACGGGCGCGGTGGAGAGCCAGGCCGCCGCCCAGCGCACTGCCGCGATCCGAGACTCGGCGATCGTCGTCGGCGCGATGCTGCTGGCGCTGGTGTTGGTCATCCTGGTGGCGCGGTCGCTGGTGGGTCCGCTGCGCAGGCTGCGCGACAGCGCGCTCAAGGTGGCACACGACGACCTGGCCCGCGAGATCGATCGGGTCCGCGCTGGCGGCGAGCCTGGACCCGTCCAGCCGATCCCTGTTCTCACCTCCGAAGAGGTCGGTCAGGTCGCGCACGCCGTCGACGAGCTGCACGAGCAGGCCGTCCTCCTGGCCGGTGAGCAGTCTCGCCTGCAGCTGCAGGTGAGCGATATGTTCGAGACGCTGTCGCGGCGCAGCCGGTCGCTGGTGGACCAGCAGCTCTCGCTGATCGACCGCCTCGAGCGCAACGAGGAGGACCCCGAGCGGCTGGAGAGCCTGTTCCACCTCGATCACCTCGCCGCCCGGATGCGCCGCAATGGCGCCAACCTGCTGGTGCTCGCGGGCGCGAAGGTGCCCCGCGAGCAGGCCGAGCCGGTGCCGGTGTCGGCGATCATCAACGCGGCCGCCTCCGAGGTGGAGGACTACACCCGCGTGGTCACCGCGACGGTGCCCGACAGCGAGGTCCTTGGCGCAGTCGCTGGTGATCTGGTTCACCTGCTGGCCGAGCTGCTCGACAACGCGCTGCGCTACTCGCCGCCGATCTCCCAAGTCCGGGTGTCGGCGGTGCACACAGGCAACGGCGGCCTTGTCATCGAGGTCAGCGATATCGGAATCGGCATGACCGAACCCGATCTGCGGGTCGCCAACACCCGATTGCAATCCGGCGGCGAGGTCAACCCGTACACCGCGCGGCACATGGGTCTGTTCGTGGTCGGGCGGCTCGCGAGGCAGCACGGGTTGGTGGTCCGGTTGCGCAGCACGATTGCGGGCGAACCGAATTCGGGCACCACCGCCGGTGTGTTCGTGCCGTCCGAATTGCTCGTCAAGGCCGGGGCTGCCGACCAGTTCGGTGGTCCCGAGTACGGCACACCCGCCGATGCGCACGCGGGTATCCACACCGCGCTCGCGCTCGATGAGGACCACGACTACACCGACTACGTCGATGAGCCGGGCCACCAGCACACCAACGGCCACTCCGAGGTGCCCGTCGCGTTGTTGCCGCAACGCAATCCCGGCGCCAGCGGAATCTCCGATATCCCGCCGTCGCTGGCCCAGCCCGCGGTCGAAGAGCTGGAGGAGGAGTGGCCTGCCGAGGAGCTGTGGCCGGAAGACTCGATGCCGGCGCACACCGCGGAGCCGGCGCCGTGGGGGCAGGCGGTCGCCCCAGAGCCCGACGTCGACCGTGCTCCCGTCGACACCTCCGCGTTCTTCGCGTCGCGCGCGCATGCCGCCAGCAACGGCGCGCCCACGCCGCCGGAGGTGGAAGAACCGCAGCCGCAGGTACCCCGGCAGCCCGAGGCGCCGGTGGCGGCTGGGCAGCCGGTGGAGGACGAGCGGCCGCATCCCGAGTCTGCGCGCCATGCTGTGCACCAACCATCGCCGACGGCAGGCGCCGACGACGCGATCTACCAGAAAATGCTGTCCGAATGGCTCGTCGACCCCACCGACATCGGCAACAGCGAGGACCTGAGCTGGGAATCGGTGTGGGATCACGGCTGGTCGGCGGCTGCGGCAGCAGACGACGCGCCGGTCCTCGAGCGCACCGAGGACGGTCTGCCGGTGCGTGAGCCCGGGGCGCGCCTGGTGCCGGGGGCCGTCGATTCCGCAGGGCTCGACGGCTCGTTGAGCGCCGGTCATCCCGTGAACGGTGGTGCTCACAGGAGCGACGACAGCGACGACGAGGTAGCATCGGCGGCTGAGTTCGGCACCGGCGGAGGACCGATTCCGCCGCGCGATCCCGACGCTGTCCGGGCAAGCATCAGCAACCATTTCGGTGGTGTGCATGCCGGGCGATCACATGCCCGAGAGACCAGAGGAACCGATAACGAATGACACCGGCACGTTCGACGCAGCGCGATTCGCTCGACTGGCTGGTCTCCAAGTTCGCCCGCGAAGTATCCGGTGTTTCGCACGCTGTCCTGGTGTCCGCCGACGGCTTGCTGATGGCGGCCAGTGAGCACATGCCGATCGAACGCGCCGACCAACTCGCGGCGGTGGCTTCCGGCCTCGCGAGCCTGTCGACGGGCGCTTCACAGCTGTTCGACGGCGGGTACGTGCTGCAGTCCGTGGTCGAGATGGAGAACGGCTACCTACTGCTGATGCGCGTAGGGGATGGCTCCAACCTCGCGACATTGGCGACCCGCAACTGCGACATCGGCCAGATCGGTTACGAGATGGCCATTTTGGTGGAACGAGTGGGTGCCATGGTCCAGTCGGCACGCCGAGCCCCGCAGCACTCGTGAGCCGCCTATGGACGATTGGGAACGGGACGATACGGATGAACCTCAGCTGGTTCGCCCGTATACCCTGACGGCCGGCCGGACCAATTCCCGCATCACTCTGCCGCTCGAGGCCCCGGTCGAGACGCTGGCGTCGACGAAGCCGCCGCGGTGGCCGGGAAACGACGTGCGCGGTCAGATCCTGACCATGTGTGCCGACAGCCCGTCGGTCGCCGAGGTCGCCGCCGTCTTATCCTTGCCGCTCGGCGTGGCGCGGGTGCTGATTGGCGACCTTGTGACGCAAGGTTATCTGCGGGTGCACACCACCCTGGGTGACTCAACCACCGATGACGAACGACGCGAATTGATAGGAAGGACGCTGCGTGGCCTACGAGCGCTCTGAGAGGCGGGACGCCGCCTCGACGAAGATCGTCATCTCCGGCGGGTTCGGCGCCGGCAAGACGACGTTCGTGGGGGCGGTGTCGGAAATCATGCCGCTGCGCACCGAAGCATTGGTGACCAACGCCTCGGAAGGTGTCGACGGCCTCGAGCTGACACCGACGAAGAACACCACGACGGTGGCGATGGACTTTGGCCGCATCACCCTCGACGCGGATCTGGTGCTGTACCTGTTCGGTACGCCGGGGCAGCGTCGGTTCTGGTTTATGTGGGACGACTTGATCCGCGGCGCCATCGGCGCGATCATTCTCGTCGACGTCCGCAGACTGCAGGACAGCTTCGCCGCGGTCGACTTCTTCGAGGCGCGCAATCTGCCGTTCCTGATCGCTATCAATGAATTCGACGGGGCCCCAAACCATCCCGCCTATGCGGTCCGCAAGGCGCTGGCGCTTCGCGACAGCATCCCGGTGATCACCGTCGATGCCCGCGACCGCCATTCGACCAAGGCGGCGCTGATCGCCGTCACCGAATACGCGCTCAACAGTCTCAGCCCGGTTCGCGGCTGAGCGCGTGGTCGAAGACGAAACGGTCTGGGCCGAGCGGGAATTCGACGGCTACGACTTCCGCGACGACGACCTGAGTCGCCTCAAGACGGAGCGCGTCGTGTTCACCGACTGTGACTTCAGCGGCGTCGACATGTCCGAATCCGAGCATGTCGGCTCGGCGTTCCGCAATTGCACCTTCCGTCGCTCCTCCTTGTGGCACAGCACCTTCAGGCACTGCAGCTTTGTCGGCTCGGTGTTCACCGAGTGCCGCATGCGGCCGATGACACTGGTCGAGGTGGATTTCACGCTCGCGGTGCTGGGTGGTGCCGACCTTCGCGGCGTCGACCTGTCCGGCTGCCGGCTCCGGGAGGCCAGCCTGGTGGAAGCCGATCTGCGCAAGGCGCTGCTTCGTCGCGCGGACCTCAGCGGTGCCCGGCTGCAGAGCGCCAAGCTGAACGAGGCCGATCTGCGGGGCGCACGAGTGGATCCGACGCTGTGGACCTCAGCGGCACTGCGTGGGGCGAAGGTCGACATCGAGCAGGCCATGGCCTACTCCGCCGCCCACGGCCTCGACATCCACGGCGAGTGATACTCACATATGGGTTCCGCCGTCGATGCGTACCTCGGTGCCGGTGACGAAATAGGCGTCGGTCGAACCGAGCATCGCGACCACGGCGGCCACGGCGTCGGGTTGGGCGAACATCCCTCCGCCCTCGACCGGCAGCACCGGGGACACTTTGGTAAACAGCGAGAAATCCGCGTCGGCGGGCAGTCCCGGTCCGATGCTCTGCTTGGATACGCCTGTGCCATCGGTCATTCCGGACGAAATCGATCCGGGTTGCACCGCGTTGAACCGGATGCCTTCCTTCGCGAACTCGAGGGCGAGCGCGTGGGTCATCGCTTGCACGCCGGCCTTGGAGGCGGCGTACGCCGACATGTAGGGGTGGGCGAACGCGGCCGAGGTGGAGCTGAAGTTGACCACCGCCGGTGCGTTCCCGTCGCGCAGCGCGGGAATGGCCTCGCGGGTGACCAGGAACGTGCCGACAAGATTGATCCGCACGACCTGCTCGAAGTCGGCGAGCGTGGTGTCGAGGAAATGAGCGGACCGTAGGATTCCTGCCACGTTGACGAGGGTGTCGAGGCCACCGAGCAGCTCGACGGCTTTGGCCACACCGTCCTGCACCGATTGCTCGTCGGCGACGTCCATCACGAGGGTGGTGAGCCGGCCGGCATGCGGCTCGGCCCTGGCCGCGGTGTCCTTCAACCCGGCCTCGCTGACGTCGGCGGCGACCACCCGGCCCCCTTCATCGAGGATGCGCAGTACGGTCGCCTGCCCGATGCCGGACCCGCCACCGGTGATCAGCACGCGACGATCGGTGTATCGCTGAAGAGACGCCATGGGCAGATACTCCCGTGTGGGCCAAGAGATGTCAGCGCTTTGCCCCACTGTGTGGCGGGGCGGTCCGGGTCAGATGCCGGGTGATCACCGGTGCGACCTGTGTGATGAGGTCCTCTACTGGGGTCGACGCGATCGGTTCCACCTGCAGGATGTGCCGCAGATAAGCGATGCCCAGCAGCTGCGACATCGCCAGATCGATCCGCAGCTCGGCATCCGGCCCCGCAATCCGCGCCGCGATATGCGAGTACACCTGTCCCTGAATGAACTGGCGCACCAGGTTCGCCGAGTCCTCATGGGTGGCCGCCCCGCGGAGTATCGCCAGCAGCGGCGCGCGCGAGTCCGGCTCCTCCCACGCCTCGAAGAACGCACGCGTGAGCCGTTCGCCGATCGCGCTTCGAGCGCCACCGGTGATGCGGGTAGCGATCTCGGCCGGTTCGAAGGGCCATCCCATCGTCGCGCGAAAGAGTTCGGCCTTGCTACCGAAGTAGTGCCGGATCATCGCGGGATCGACGGCGGCCGCTGCGGCGACGTCGCGCACCGAGGTCTTGTCGTATCCGGCCGCGGCGAACATGCGGCGCGCAGCCGCGAGGATCACGTTGCGCGTGTCGGTCTTGCCGCGAGGTCGTCCGATCCGGGCCATGGTGCTGGAAATTCTACAGTCGTTGACTTTCGGAGTCGCCAAAGATAGCGTGGTGTCATAAATTCCACAAGTGAGGAGTTTTAGAGATGCCAGCACCACGATGGGTCGCCCGCGCCAACAAGAAGGGGCTGAACCGCCTCACCAAGTTCATCGCTCCATGGGCGCCGGGATGGGCGGTCGTCATACACCGGGGTCGGAAGTCGGGTCGGACATTCCGGACCCCGTTATGGGCATTCCGGCGCCGGGGCGGATACGTGATCGCACTGACGTATGGCTCCGAAGCGGACTGGGTGCGCAATGTTCAGGCCGCCGGCGGCTGCGAACTGGAAAGCAGGCGGCGGCACTACCAGTTGGGTGCCCCACGGCTGTACCGCGATGAAAACGCCTCAGACATGCCGGCGTTCATCCGGTTCATGCTGCGCCGGGTCATCAAGGCACCTGAATTTCTCAGCCTCGACATCGTCAGCGAACTGCCCACCAAAACGTCGTCGCGCGGCGGGATCATTTCGTCGTAACTTCCTGTGATGAGCACGCGTCGCACAATCGAAGCATGGGTTGAACAGTTCAACGCAGGCGATGCAGCCGCAATCTCAGCGCTGTATGCCGAGGACGCCATCAACCATCAAATCCCGCTCACTCCCGTGATCGGCAGGGAGGCCATCGAGGAGTTCCATCGCGAGACGTTCGCCGGCGGGCCACTCACGTGCACGCCGATCAACCTCGTCGTCGACAGTGACTGGGCGGCGCTCGAATGGACCGATCCCGACGGCTTCCGCGGATGTGGGTTCTTCCAGGTGCGCGACGGCCTGATCGTGCACCAGCGTGGATATTGGGACAGCGCGCAGCTCAAGGAGATTCACGCCGGCCTGCACGACTTGTAATCGCCAGCCGGTGAGGTCGCCCGATCCCCGGTGAATGAGACGAATCCTGCCTGCATCGGCCCGTCCAAGGGCAGGATGGTGCAATGGCGGCTACCTGGGAGACGATCGATCGATACGTTGTCATTTCGACGGACACCCACGCCGGGGCGGATCTGTACGACTACAAGCAGTACCTGCCAACTCGTCTGCACGACGATTTCGACGCGTGGGCAAAATCGTATGAGAGCCCGTTCGATGACTTGGTCATCGCCACCGCAAAGCGCAACTGGGACCACGAACTGCGGATCTCGGAGATGGACGCCGACGGGGTCGCCGCTGAGGTGCTGCTTCCCAACACGATTCCCCCGTTTTTCCCGACGACCCCCAACATCACCATCAGCCTGCCGCGCACTCGCGAGGAGTTCGAAAAGCGCTGGGCGGGTGTACAAGCCCACAACCGCTGGCAGATCGACTTCTGTGCACTGGCCCCAGCGCGGCGCCGGGGATTGATTCAGATCTTCCCCAACGACATCGACCTGGCCCTCGACGAGATCCGCTGGGGCGTTGACCAAGAGTGCTTTGGAGGGGTACTGATTCCTGCCGTCTCACCCGGTGACCCGAATGTCGCCCCGCTGTTCCACACCCGCTATGAACCGATCTGGGCGCTCTGCGCCGACCTCGACCTGACGGTGGTTCAGCACGCCGGCGCGGGTAGTCCGGCGATGCCGATGGATCAACCGGCCTCCAACGCCGTGCTGGTCACCGAGATGGCGATGTGGGCGCAGCGCACCGTCTCACACCTCGTCCTTGCCGGGGTCTTCGAGCGCCACCCGACGCTGCGCTTCGTCCCGACGGAGCAGGGCGCCCTGTGGCTGCAGCAGCAGATGATGATGCTCGACGCCATGGTGCCCAGCATGAAAACCGAAGCGGGCAACCGCACCTATGGGATGTTCGGCGGTTCGTCGATCGACCAGCTGAGGCTGGCGCCGAGCGATTACGCGAAGCGGAACTGCTATCTGGCGGCTGAACTCATGCCGTTCGAGTCCTCGATGATCGACTACATGGGCGCGGATCACATGATGTGGGGCAGTGACTATCCGCACGAGGAAGGCTTCGCGCCCCATTCCAAGCTGGCCATCCGCTGGGCGCTGCACGACCAGCCCGAGGACGTCTGCCGCAAGATCCTGGCCGGCAACGCGGGTCGGCTGTACCGCTTCGACTTGGACGCCCTGGCGCCGGTCGCTGCCGAGATCGGCCCGACGGTCGCCGAGGTGCACACGCCGTTGGAGGACACGGGTTATCGTGCCCCGGCCGCTTTCGGCTACCGACCGTTCGAGGGTGGGCTCGCCCTCAAGCGGCTTGCCCCCGCGCGCAGCTAGCTGCCGCGGTGGGGAATAACCGCCGCTTGGCCAGGTTGACCGTGGCATGCGAGCAGTCGTCTATGACCCCCAGGCACGCGCGAATCTGCGATTGGCCGACGTCGACGAGCCGGTTGTGGCGGACTCCGAAGCGCTCATCGAGGTGCGGACAACGGCCTTGAACTTCGGGGAGGTGCACTTCATCGATCGGATGCGTAGGCCGGGTGAGGTACCCGGCTGGGATGCGGCAGGCGTGGTCCTGCAGGCTGCAGCGGACGGGTCGGGCCCACCGGTCGGCAGCCGCGTCGTCGGCTTCCACGGCGCCGGCGGCTGGGCGCAGCGACGAGCCGTCCCGACGGAAAACCTTGCGATACTTCCGGATTCAGTGGAATTCGGGCCGGCGGCCGCACTGCCAGTGGCCGGCGTCACGGCACTCCAAGCCCTCCGCAGACTCGGGCCGGTGGTCGGCCGACGGGTGCTGATCACCGGAGCGTCCGGCGGCGTCGGCCGCTTCGCCGTGCAGTTGGCCGCGCGTGCGGGCGCGCACGTGATCGCAGCGGTCGGTTCCGAGGCCCGCGGCTCAGGTCTTAGAGAGCTGGGCGCGGCCGAAGTAGTGGTCGGCCTCGCCGATGTCAGGAAGCCCGTATTCGGCGTGCTCGACAACGTCGGCGGACAGCTGCTGGCCGAAGCGTTCAGCCTCGTTGACGACGGCGGCTCCGTGCAGTCCATCGGAATGGCATCCAACCGGCCCACCACCATCGACTTCGAGGCCGAGCGGCAGTTCGGCGTACAAAAGCGGTTGGAACCGTTCACCGTTCGCACGCCGTTCGCCCCGGATCTGGCCTACCTCGTTGAGCTACTGGCCGCCGGTGAGCTCGATCCCCAGATCGGGGTGCGGGCGTCGTGGGAGGACGTCGCCGAAGCGGCCAAGGCGCTGCTCGACCGTCGGGTTGCCGGCAAGGCGGTCTTGGACGTGGCGTGATGACTGTCGAAGGTTTCCATGAGGGCGAGCTCGCGGTGCAGGCCCGCGCCGGCGTGCGTGCTCAGGCCGAGCGCCTGGGTGTCGCCATGCTGGCCGTACCCGACCTCAGTGGAGGTATCGCCACCTTTCTGGCCGAGCGCGACTTCGCTGTCATTGCGGCGCGCGACACCGACCGCCGGCTGTGGACGTCACCGCTCCTTGCGCAGGCGGGTTTCATCGAAGCGCGGGGTCGCACGCTGACAATCCACACCACCACCGAACCCGGCGATCCGCTGTACGGCCTCGCCGCGGGCCAGGCCCTCGGCCTGCTCGCCATCGAATTCGCCACGCGGCGCAGGGTCCGCGTGAACGGCATCCTCACCCAGGCCAGTGCCGACGAACTGCAAATCACCGTCGACCAAGCATTTGGCAACTGTCCCAAGTACATTCAGCAACGCCATATTTCGCATACCGACCACCCTGAAGGTGTGACCGAGCGGATTGTGCTCGCGAAAACACTCGGTGCCGACGACGTCGCATTGATTGCGGGCGCCGACACCTTCTTCCTTGGCACCGTACATCCCACCCGCGGGGCCGACGCGTCGCACCGCGGCGGCCCGCCGGGCTTTGTCCGGGTGGAGGATGGCCAGTTGTGGTGGCCGGACTACCCCGGCAACAACATGTTCAACAGCTTCGGCAACCTCCACGTAGACAAGACGGCGGCCCTTTTGTTCGTCGACTTCGAGACCGGCGTCAGCCTTCACATCTCGGGTACGGCGGTCGTTGAATGGGTGGCCCCAGGCGTCCGCGGAGACGATGGCGGCACCGGGCGGCGGGTGCGATTCACGGTCGAAGCAGTCGCTTCTGGACGGCTGGACGTTCGCAGCGATCCGCCTCGACCGTCTCCCCATAATCCGCCGACGACCTGAGTCCTATCGCGTACGGTCATCGACCATGACGTCGACAGCCGAAGTGAAAAATCAGGTCGTCTCGCGGGCGCGCGGGATGCGGGACCTGGTGCGGGCCGAGGCCGCCGAGTCGGAGCGGCTGCGCACGTTGACGCCGGCGATCGTCGACGAGATGTGGGCAAGCGGCTTGATGTCGTCGTTCAATCCGGTAGCGGCGGGCGGTGTCGAGCCCTCGTTCACCGAGATGATCGAGACATGGATCGAAATGGCTTGGCAGGACGGCTCATTCGGGTGGATCGGCATCGCGAACCTGCCATCGACATTTGCCGCCGGGGCGTATCTCCCTGACGAAGGTTTCGCCGAGGTTTTCACCGCTCATGACAACCGGATCACGATGGGCGGTCAGTTCTTTCCGAACGGCCAGGGCGAGGCCGTCGACGGCGGCTACCGGCTGAGCGGGTCGTGGAGCTTTGGCTCGGGCACGGGACATTCGGAGTACATCGCTGCCGGATTCATGCCAATGGACAACGGCGAGGTGCGCTGGATCAGCGAGGGCCTACCCGACATGCAGGTCGCGATCGTGCCGCGCGACGACATCACGTTCACCGACGGCTGGTTTGTTCAGGGACTCAAAGGAACTGGCTCCTATGACTACAACGCGGCGGATGTGTTCGTGCCGCAGTACCGGACGTTTCCGCTATTCGCACGCGAACCCCGCCGCGGCACCTCGCCGGCGACCCGGATGGGCCTGATGCCCGTCACGGCCGCAGGCCACGCCTCGTGGGCACTCGGAGTTTCCAAGAGCATGCTCGACGATGTCGAGGAGCTGGCCGCCACGAAGTACCGGATGAGCGACATGGCATCGCTGGCCAGTCGTCCGACGTTCCAGAAAGGCTTGGCCCACCACGTCGCATCGTGGCGCGCCGCCCGCCTTCTGGTGCTCGACGCCTTCACCCGGGCGGAGGCTGCCGTCGCGGACGGCGAAGAGCTCACCCCGGCGTTGCGCGCGGATATGCGAGTGGCCGCCGTTTACGCCACCGACGTGGCGAGGGCGTGCGGGGAGTGGGCCCATCTCGTCGCGGGCACCACCTCGATCCGCGAGGGCAGCCGGCTAGAGCGCGCCTTCCGCGACGTCTACACCGGCACGCAGCATGCGTTCATCAGCGAGAAGGTGGCCATCGATGCCGCGCAGATCTGGCTCGGCATCATCGAGGACCAACCCGGTCTCTAGGCGCCGCGAGACCGCAGTTATTGCGTGAAAGTTCGACGGAGCCGCGCGATAAGTGCAATCTCGCGAACTAAGGCCGCCAGCCGCGTGACACCAACGCCGCCCGCGCGCGCTCGACGATTTCTGCGGGCCGGTCCTCTTTGACCACTTGGTCCACGATCCAGCCCAGAGCCCTCGCCTTGCGCAGCGACTTTATGTCCTTGACGTACTGCGGGCGGCTGGTTTGGTGGTGCTCACCGTCGTACTCGGAGACGACCATGAATTCCTCCCATCCCATGTCCGCCATCCGAACGAGGCGCCCGCGGCCAACCACGATCGGCATTTGCGTTGTGGGCCTTGGCAATCCCGCGTCAATATAGAGCAACCGCAGCCAGGTCTCCTGTGGTGACGCGGAACCGCCGTCGACAAGCGGAAGGGCAGCTCGGAGTGCCTTCAGCCCACGTGCGCCTCGGTATCGCTTGGCGAGCAGCAATACGTCTTCAATCGAGAAGATTTGCGAGTGCATGAGGGAGTCGAGTCGCGCGATGGCCTCTCCGCGCGGTAAGTAGCGACCCAGGTCGAACGCCGTCCGCGCCCGCGTTGTGACCGGCATGCCTGCCACCGTGGTGATCTCGTCATCCGTCAATGTCTCATTGCGGACGAGCAATCCGCTGGGCGAACGGCCGTAGTTCCAGATCAGCTCGATTGGAATGTCATCGTCAACCCATTGGGCGCCATGCAGTGCCGACGCCGCCACTCCTGCGATGACGCCTTGGCGGCCAGACCGCAACCAGGCGCCCTCGATCCGATCGAGGAGCGTCACCTCATGCAACTTGGGGATGTACACGTCGCGGAAGAGTCGCTGATGCCAGCGACGCAACTCGTGCGTGGTCAGCGCCCCCGCTGCCAGCGCCTCGCTGCCGAGAAACACCTTCCGCATGTCGAGATGCTTGCAGCAGCGGGCGACATCTCCGCGAGACCGCCGTTATTGCGGGCAAGTTCGAGTGGGCCGCGCAGTAAGTGCAGTCTCGCGGGGAAATCAGCCGCCCTTGAGGCGGATCTTCCAGCGCACGAAGCTGATGTAGGCGACGCAGATCGCCCCGAGCATCGCCATGTTGAACAGCCACGCGCTCGGGGTGTGCCTCCAATGCGAGTCCTGCGGAGTCAGTGGGCCGGGAACGAGCCTGAGCAGATCGATCGTCGACGCGGTGCTGGCGAATCCCCACCGGGCCGGCGTGACCCACGACAACTGGTCCAGCACCAGCCGGCCGGTCACCGGAATCATGCCGCCTTGGAACACCAGCTGCGACATGATCGCGATCACCAGCAGCGGCATGATCTGCTCGTTCGACTTGGCCAGCGCCGAGAGTGCCAAGCCGGTCATCGCCGCCGCCACACAGCAGGCCGCGACATCGACGTACAGCTCGAGGGTTCGAGGGGGTATCACCGCACCGCTGGTCACGGCCCCCGGGCCCCAACTCTTTCCCCACACGTTGATGCCGACGACGATCGCCGACTGCAGCAACGCGAACAGTGCGAAGACGAAGACCTTGGCCAAGATGTACGCGGACGTGGACAGCCCCACCGCCTGCTCGCGCAGGAAGATCGCCCGCTCCCCGATGAGCGCGCGGATGGTGAGCGCTGTGCCCATGAAGA
>JAJKIB010000551.1 GCA_021154745.1 Mycobacterium sp. | reverse complement strand
GGTCGTGGCGCTAGGCAAAGAGGACCTCCAGGTTCTCGACACCTGGCACACGCTGGGCCTGCGCGGCACCGGCAGCCACGACACGGTGGCCGATGAGGTCTTCGTGCCGGCCGACCGCGTGTTCTCGTTGTTCGACGGCCCGATACTCGATCGGCCGCTGTATCGCTTCCCCGTGTTCGGCTTCTTCGCGTTGTCGATCGCGGCGGCCGCGTTGGGCAATGCGCGCGGCGTGATCGACGACCTCGTCGAGCTGGCCTGCGCCAAAAAGGGGCTTGGGTCGACTCGCACGCTCGCTGAGCGTCCCTCAACCCAAGCGGCAGTTGCGACGGCCGAGTCGGCGCTGGACGCGGCGCGAGCGCTGTACTACCAGGCGATCGAGACTGCGTGGCAGGCCAGTCAAGGCGGCGAACGCGTGTCTGTCGAGACGCGAAACCGCCTGCGTCTGGCGGCAACTCACGCGGTGCAGACCTCCGCCGACGTGGTCCGCGACATGTACGACCTCGCCGGCGGCACCGCGATATACGACAGCTCCCCACTGCAGCGACGGTTCCGCGACGCGTACACCGCCACCGCCCACTTTCAGGTCAACGAGGCGTCGCGCGAACTGCCCGGCCGCATCCTGCTCGATCAGCCGGCCGACGTGTCGATGCTGTGACCGGACGTATCGAAGTCGCCCTGCCGTTCTGGCTGGACCGGCCCGACGAGGAGGCGCTGGACGTCGCGCTGGCGGCCCGTGAAACCGGGTTCGACACGCTGTGGATTGGCGAAATGGCCACCTACGACGCGTTCGCGTTGGCCACCGCGGTCGGGCACCGTGTGCCGGGCTTGCACCTGAAGCTCGGACCGCTCGCGCTCGGTGTCCGCAGCGCTGTAAGTCTGGCGATTGGCGCATCGTCGGTAGCCTCCCTTACCGGCAGCAGGGTCGACATCGCGCTGGGCGCGTCCAGTCCGGTGATCGTGGCCGGCTGGCACGATCACCCGTGGGCGCAGCACGCCTCACGCATGCGCGAAACGATCGAGTGTTTGAGGTCGATCCTGGCCGGGACGCGAGTCGACTACACCGGGCGGCACGTCTGCAGCCACGGCTTCCGGCTGCGAAAGCCGATGCTGGACAGCACAATCGCGGTGGGCGCGTTCGGGCCTGCGATGACGAGGGTGGCGGCGCAGCACGCTGATGAGGTCGTGCTCAATCTCGTTCCGCCCGCCAGGGTCGCCGACGTGCGGGCGATCATCGACGCCGCGGCCGCCGCCGCCGGCCGTATCCCGCCGCGCCTGACGGTCTGGGTTCCGGTCGCCGTCAATCCCGGCGACGCGGCGCACGGCCAACTGGCCGCCCAGCTAGCCGTCTACCTTGCCCCTCCTGGATACGGCGAAATGTTCAGCGAGCTCGGCTTTCTCGACCTCGTCCAGCGCGCCCGCACGGGCGTTAAGCGCTTCGAGCTGGCGGCCGCCGTCCCCGTTGAGCTACTCGACCAGGTGTGCGCCTTGGGCTCGCCGAAGGGCATCGCCAAGCGGCTGCAGGCTTACCACGATGCCGGCGCCGACAGTGTGGCGATCGTGCCGGCCACTGCCGAGGACCCCTGCGGCGCCGCCACGCTCAATGCGGTAGCGCTGCGACACAACGCAAACCAGGAGATGTGACAGTGACGCTCGTCAACACGCAATGTCATCTGGCCGCGTGGCCGGAGGAATAGTCAAGACTTGTGGATCGGCGGGTTGCTCTGATCGCGAAATCTAGCGTCGTTTGATCGTGTGATCTCAGCGTCATCGGGGTTGGTCATGCGCGTCGTACGTCGCACCGTCGAGAAGACGTCGTACGTCGCCCCGTTGAGAAGACGCTGCGGGAACTGCGAAAGAAGAATGCCGCCATGAACATCAGCGCCGTGGCGCAGCGGATGGTTCGATAGGGCGCCCACACAGCCGTGCCGGGCCAGCACGCCGCCGACTCCAATAATCGCGACCAATATCGGCTCCATCTGGACTGACACGACCGCAGGGTCGACAGACTTACAGTTCTCGACGAAAGCTGCTGCACCACAGCCATGGTCGCGGGCGCTCCGCCTCCCAGTCAGGCGACGAACCGGTCGCGGTGGGATTCGACCCATGCGCTGAATGGCTGTGGCCGCCCGCCCGTAATGCGTTCCACAGTGTTGTTGATCGGGGCCGGGATTTCGGTTGCGGCAGCCGACGCGTCGAGCAGAGCAGCGAACACGTCCGCGGGCAGCCACTCCGGACGTTGCGTGGTTGCTTGCTCGGGGGTGAGTTCGATCAGGTCAATCATTTGGCCGCGAATGTCAGCGATCGTGCCGATCATGTCTCGAAGAGTCATCGACCGTGGGCCGGTGAGGATCTGGAACCGTCCGCGAAATGTTGGGCTGGTGAGTAGGTCGGCGGCAACGTGGGCAACGTCGTCGATGTGTATGGGTGTCATGTGGGCGTCCGGATAGGCGGTCGATACGGTTCCGCTGGTGCGGATCTCTGCACCCCAGTCGCGTAATGCATTGGTAGCCAACCAACTCGGGTATAAAGCGGTATGTGCGACGCCCGAGCTGGCAATGCCTTGTTCGATCTGTTGGTGGACCAGACCGATGATGCGTTGATGCCCGACGGGCTCGTATGAGTCAGGGGATGACAGCAGTACCACGTGCTCGACGTCGGACGCGCGTCCCCACGCAGGTAAGTAACGATGCCGCGACCGCGCCAGTCGCATCATCCGAAAGTGTTGAGCGTCACCACCAGTCGACCAGTTCGGCCCATTTACTGCTGGCGTGTATGCCAGGAGTAGGGCTGGCCGAGAGTGTAAACGGGCGCCAGCGTGGACGACGCGGGCAGCGGCACAAGCCATGGTAGGTGCCATGGTCACTTCCCACGAAGCAACTCAAGTATTCGACCGCCACGAAGCCATCGAGGTCGTGCGCGGCCCCCGGCCGGTTGTGAAGTACGTCGTCGAGGCGATCGGGACATTCTTTCTGGTGTTCACCGTCGGCGCCGCCGCGGGCAGCGGTAGCCCATTTGCCCCGTTGGGGATTGGCGCGGTCCTGATGGTGATGATCTACGCCGGCGGACACCTCTCCGGTGGACATTACAACCCGGCGGTGACATTGGCCGCGCTGGTACGACGCAGGATTGGCCTGCGTGATGCCGTCGCATACTGGATCGTGCAGTTCGGTGCCGGCCTCTTCGCGGCGGTGGTGGTGCGCACGGTCGTCGATCCGACGCGGGCGACCGCAGCGACGATGAAGCTAAGCGGTCACACGCTGTTGGCTGCGTTCGTGGTGGAGCTGCTGTTCACCTTCGCCCTATGCTACGTGGTGCTCAACGTGGCCACCAGCAAGCATCATCGCGACAACTCGTTCTACGGCCTGGCGATCGGATTCACCGTAGTGGCAGGCGCGTTCGCGGTCGGCGCGATCTCGGGTGGCGCGTTCAACCCGGCAGTCACGCTCGGCGCTGCCGTGATGGGCATGTTCGCCTTGCCGACGCTGTGGGTGTACCTGGTGGCCCAAGCGCTCGCCGGGATAGCCGCCGGAGTCACCTTCCTCGTGCTCAACCCCGACGACAAGTGACGACCAACCCACTAGCAGGGAACGACTGTGCATCGCGTCCTCGGACGACTAACTGTGTGGGTCGCTGAAACCTTCGACCGCAGCCTGCTCACCCTTCCCGATATGCACGAATCGCCCAGTCGCGGACACCAATTCTTCACGCACCGCGGCTGCGGCGGTCGCCTCACTCCGCAGCTCACCTTGTACTGACCGAATCGTGGTGGACGTCGCGGTGCGCGCGGGCTGCGGGTCGGCCTCGCGGACCTAATCGGCGCTGGGTTTACCGGGTCCCGGCCGGAGGTCAACGTCGCCGGGGCGCAGGTTCGCACCGCCGGAGCGAAGTAGCGATCGCCCCACAGAATCAGTGCCGACGCCGACCGGCCCAACCGCCGCCACCATGGCCGGATCATCGTGCTACGCACCCAGCCGGGAACATCCATCCGCTGGCAATGCAACCTCTGCGGCGATGACGGCACCGTCAGCAATTGAAAAGGATCTCGCTTCAATAGAACACATGAGCATCAGGTCTCAATAGAAGAGCGGAGTCCGTGCATCTGGTGTCCGGTTGCAATACCGGGCAAGTGGCCGATAGTAAGACGGGTGAACCCTTCGTTCAGTAATTCACCGGACGCACCGACGCGTAGCCGGCGAGGCCGGCCGCGCAGCGAGCAATCCCGCGCGGCAGTGTTGCGGGCGACATCGGAATTGCTGCACGAGGTCGGCGCGCAAGCGATGACGACTGAGGAGATCGCCGGCCGCAGCGGAGTGAGCAAGGCCACGATCTACAAGTGGTGGCCCAACAAACACGCGGTCGCGGTCGAGGCGTTCCTGTCGGAGCTAATGGCCGAATCTTTTGACCCCGACACCGGCTCGGCACGCGAGGATTTCCGCAACGTGCTCCGCGGCTTGGTGCACTTCTACTGCGGGCCAACAGGCCGGGTCTACGCGCAGCTTATCGGCGAGGGCCAATCTAATCCGCTTGTGCAGAAGGAGCTGCGGGACAATCTGGTGGCGCGTCGGCGCGAATTGATACGAGCGATCTGGGCCCGCGGCGTTGCGCGCGGTGAGTTGCGCGCCGACGTGGACCCGGATGCCGCGATTGACCTGGTGTTCGGGCCTCCGCTTTACCGACTCCTCATTGGGCACGCGCCGCTCGACGAAGCCGCGGCCGACGCGATGGTAGACGCCGCGATGCGCGGACTCGCCGTTGGTGACTGAGATCACCGACATCTTCGGGACGTAATGCGCCTGGTTTAGCTGTTGACCCGTATAGAAACTGAACGTTCAGTTTCAAGGGCGGGGATCGTCGATCGGACGCTCACCGCTTGATCAAGGAGGAAATGAAATGAAGATGCGGATCATTGCACCGATTGCCCTGGCCGCGATTGCGGCAGGCATTGGGTTCGCCCCGATTGCCTCGGCTGATTCAACCGTGGTCGAGACACCTGGCAACGCAGAGGTCACCGCTACGCCGGGCGCGGCGGCGCTGCAGGCCGGCCAGCTGCAATACCCGTGGTATGGGTATGGGTATGGCGGCGGCCTGCTGTTCCATCACGGAGGGGGTCGCTAACCACCGACCGGCCAGCGCGCATTCAGGGCGGAAGGTATGACTTCCGCCCTGAATGCGTTCTGTCGCCAGGTATTGCGACTGCCAGGCGGCGACGTCGGTCGCAGCCGGCAGGCGGCCATAGATTAGCGCCCGCGTAGCCGTCCGGCGGACCGCTCCCGCCGGCAACACTGGAGGCGTTGCGGTACAAAGCGAGAGAACGGGGCCAACGTGGCCAGCACGCGAGAACCCGACGAGTACGCGGAGCGCGCGCACAGTTCACCAGGCGTTCGCAGGTATCCGATTACAGGTCGGAGCTCTCCCGCCATAGGTCGATGCCGGAATCTGAAGCGTAACGGTCGATCTCGCTCAGCTCCTCGGGGGTGAACTCCAGGTTGTCGAGCGCGCCGAGGTTCTCCTCCAGCTGCGCGACGCTGGATGCGCCGACCAGAGTGGACGCGATGGTCGGGTCGCGCAGCACCCAGGCGAGTGCCAGTTGCGCCAGCGACTGGCCGCGCTGCTCGGCGATTCCGGCGAGTCCCTGCAGCCGCTCGTGCACCTTGTCGGTCACCAGCTCGTCGTCGAAGGTCGGGCGCTCGGTCGCGCGGGCGATGTCTGCGGCGGGCTTGTCCAAATAGCGATCCGTTAGCAGACCCTGGGCGAGCGCGGTAAAGGCAATTGCACCCATGCCGGCGTTAGTGAGCTCCGC